>CAYVOD010000005.1:0-1966 GCA_964453055.1 uncultured Treponema sp.
AAAGACAACAACGCGAGCTCGGCGGTCGTGGTGGGAGGTGGGTTCATCGGCCTGGAGACGGCCGAAGCCTTCATCAAGCGCGGCCTGTCGACCTCGATCGTCGAGCTTACCGACCAGCTCATGCCTCCCGCCGATCCCGAGTACGGATCCCTTATCGCCCAGGCATTCGAATCGGCCGGAGCCTCTGTCTATACCAAGCGCTCCCTCTCCAAGATCGATTACGCGGCCAGGGAGGCGATGCTCAGCGACGGCACGAAGCTGAAGGCCGACCTGGTCCTCATGTCCGCCGGCGTCCGGCCTAACCTGGAGCTGGCCAAATCGGCTAATCTCCTGGTGGGAAAATCCGGGGGCTTGCAGGTGGACGAGTATTTGCGGACCAGCGATCCGTCGATCTTCGCCGCGGGCGACATGGTCGAGCTTACCAGGAGGGCGGATGGCGCCAAGGCGCGGATCCCCCTGGCCGGTCCCGCCAATCGCCAAGGCCGCATCGCCGCCACCAACGCCCTGGGCGGATCGATGCGTTACGCCGGCGCCCTCGGCACTTCGGTCTTCAAGGCGATGGAGCGTACCTTCGCCCAGACGGGGCTTTCGGAGAAGGCCGCCATCGCCTCCGGCCTCAAGGCCAGGGCGGTTCATGTCCACAAGGGCCACCACGCGGGGTATTACCCCGGTTCCAAGGAACTCTCGGTCAAGTTGGTCTACGACGAGGAAGGCAGGCTGCTGGGAGCCCAGGCCTTCGGGGAAGCCGGGGTGGAAAAGCGCGTCGACGTGCTCGCCGTGGCGATCGCCGCAAAAATGAGGCTCTCCGATTTGGCGGAACTCGACCTGGCCTACGCCCCGCCCTATTCCAGCGCCAACGATCCCCTGCAGATGGCCGCCTTCGCGGCCCAGAACGATCTTTCGGGCTATTCCCCCTTCCTGAGCCCCGGCGAAGCCGCGGCCCTGGCGGCTTCGGCTAAGGCTGCTTCCGCGACGGCCGCTCCCGCGACGGACTCGGTCTACTTCCTGGACGTGAGGACCTTCGGCGAATACTGCAAAGGCCATGTCGCCGGCTCGGTCAACGTACCCCTGGACGAGCTCAGGGACAGGGTAGAGGAACTGCCCAGGGAAAAGCGGATCATCGTCCTATCGGTCAACGGCTACGAAGGCCATATAGCTTCCCGGGTACTGCGCCAGCATGGATTCGAAAAACTCGCCTACGTCACCGGGGGGATGAAAAGCATGCGTCTCTTCGGCGGCTTCGGCGAAGTCGAAGGCGAATGAGGATTGCCCGCCGCCCGCGGGACTCTGTAGAATGCTCCCAGCCGGCGGCTTGAACAAAAACAGGAGTCATACATGGGTGTTGTGAACAGCGTGGAAAAAAAGATCAAGGATGGGGCGGTGATCGTCGACGTGCGCACCGTAGACGAGTTCGAAGACGGACATTATCCCAAGGCAATCAATATCCCGGTCAATGAGTTGCCCAAGCGCGCGGCGGAAATTGGCCCCAAGGACAAGCCTGTCCTTCTATACTGCGCGAGCGGTTCCAGGAGCGCCATGGGAGCCATGCTCCTGAAAAACATGGGCTTTACCGACGTAACCAACGCCGGGGGCCTGGACGACCTTCCGGCATTTTAAGCCAAGATCATCGACCGCGATAAAATCCAATCGAAAAAGGGCTGCCGAGGATACATCCTTCGGCAGCCCTTCCCGTATTTCCGGCCCGGGACTTTCGTTTTCGGGCAGCGCCTCAGGCGGAACCCTTAAGCCCAGGAATCTTCAAGCCTCACTTCCCAACCTTGATCTGCTGCCACGCGGCATTGTATTTCTCCAGGTCGGCTCCCACGTCCTTTTTCAGCTCGCAGGGCTCCAGCGACTCTGCGCTGTAGTATTGCGGCCCCTTCTTGAGCGCCCTGGCCGGCACGTTGGCGGTGGCGGGGAACCCGAAGGCGTCGCAGAATTCCGCGTAGATTTCGGGCCTGTGGAT
>CAYVOD010000005.1:2066-49837 GCA_964453055.1 uncultured Treponema sp.
CCGAGGTACTTCAGGGCGTCGCCCAGCACTTCGCGCATATCGTCCAGCATGATCATCTTGCCCGCCAGGTCCTTCCTTCCGAAGACGGACCAGGACTTGTCGTAGGCGGCGACCTTGGTCTTGTTGACCGCGACGCCAGCCGCCCCCATGTAGTAGGGCACAGAGTATTCGTTGCCGGGATCGAAGTCGCTTCTCTCCAGCACGACCGGGTCGATGTTTCCGAAATTCTTGAGGGCGGATTTATCGATCTTGGCGAGCATGCCTTCCTTGATCATGATGGAAACGTAATCCCCGGAGGGAAAGCAGAGATCGTAGTTCGCGCCGCCCGCCTTGAGCTTGGCGAACATCTCCTCGTTCGAGGCGAAGGAATCGTAGATAACGTCGATGCCGTATTCCTTCTCGAATTTCTCGATCACCGAATCGGGGGTGTAATAGGTCCAGTTGAATATGTATAGTTTTTTAGAAGCTTCTTCTTTTTTCGAGCATCCCGCGGCCAGGAGACCGGCAAAAACTACGAGCGCGAACAACAATGCTGGTTTTACAGCGCGGAGGATTTTTTTCATAAATCCCTCCCCTATAAAATATTACCGGCCTAGGGCCGGAGTCTTTGATTCCATCGCCCTCCCGCGATCCGACCGGTTGCCTCGTCGGGCCCCGAGGGCGGCCCCGATCGGCCTAGCGGGCTGCGAATACCTTCAAGAAGTTCCGTAAAGGATACACCAGAAGGACTGTTCCCGCGATCATGACGGCGGAGAGAGCGTTGACGACGGGCGAAACCCCGAATCGGATCATCGAGTATATGTAGAGCGGTAAGGTCGTCGCTCCCGGTCCCGACACGAAGAACGTGATGACGAAGTCCTCCAGCGAGAGGGTCACCGCGGTGAGGAACGCCGAGGCTATGCCCGGCAAGGCCATGGGTATGATCACCCTGAAAAGCGTCTGGAGCTCCGAAGCCCCCAGGTCCCTGGCCGCCTCCACCACGCTGGGATCGGATTCCTCGAGCCTGGCCGAGACCAGGAGGTAGACGAAGGGGATATTGAAGGTGGTGTGGGCGATCCAGACAGTCAGCATCCCCAGCCGCAGCCCCACCCCCGCGAAAAACACGAGGAGAGAGACTCCGACGACTATCTCCGGCAGTATCATGGGAATGAAGCTCATGGTGGACACGTAGGTCTTAAGCCTGAAAGAATAGCGGGCCGTGCCTACTGCGGCCAGCGTACCTAGTGCCGTAGCCATGAGGGCGCTGGTGAAGGCTATTACCGCCGAATTCCGGAAGGCCCTCCACAGGTCGGGGGACTCGAGGAAAAGCCGCTGGTACCAGACGAAGGAGAAACCCGTCCATTCCCCGGAGCGGGACCGGTTGAAGGAGTAAATGATCAGGACGAATAGGGGGGCGAAGAGGAAAAGAATGACGAGCCAGAAGATCAGGTTGGATCCCTTGGCCTTCTTGGGGAGAAGCCTCGTGGCCGCCTTGGCCCCCTTTCGCACCACCCTCCGGGCGTGGAAAAGCGCGGCGATCCTGTAGGGCTTCAAGCCGTGAATTCTTGCCGCCATTACTCGCCTCCCCCGCCGAACGGCTTCTTCTTGCCCGGCCCCGGCCCGCGGTGGAGGAAGCCGGTCGCCTTTCCGTTGGGAAGGCTTAACGGATCGATATCCTTGACCGCCGGCTGTTCCTTCGGCTTCTTGAAGGCGAACAAGAATACGGCGATGGCGGTGAGCAGAGTCATGGACATAGAAATGGCCGAGGCGAGCGGCCAGTTTCTCGTTTTAGTGAGCTGGTCGGCGATTACGTTTCCCAGCATGTAGGAATCCTTGCCGCCGATCAACAGGGGCACTGCGTAGGCGCCGAATATCGGGATGAAGGTGAAGAGCACGGCGGTGATCACCCCTCCCTTTATGTTGGGGAGCATCACCTTCGTATACGACTGCATTCTGGTGGAACCCAGATCCCTGGCCGCCTCAAGGAGGGTGAAGTCGAATTTGTCGATGGTGGAGAACAAGGGGAGTATGGCGTAGGGGAGATACATGTAGACCAGGACGAAGACCACGGCTCCCTGGTTGTAGAGGAATTGGATACCTTCGGCCTTGAAGCCCAAGAGGCGCAAGGCCTGGTTGACGAAGCCCTCGTTGCCGAGAATGGAGATCCAGGCGTAGATGCGCACGAGAAAATTGGTCCAGAAGGGAACGATAACCAGGAAAAGCCTCAAGGCCTGGTTTTTGGATCGGGCTATGCTGTAGCCGCAGGGCAGGGCCAAAAGGAGAATGATGACCGTCGCCGCCAGGGATACCCAGAGGGTTTTCAGGGTTACCTTAAGCAGGGTCGGATTGGCGATGTCCGCCCAGGCTTGTATGCTGAACGAAGCCTCCACCCCGCCATAAAGGCCTTTTTGGAGAAAGGAGTAGGCGACGATGATAAGGAGCGGGGCGGCGAAGAATACCGTAAGCCAGAGCGCCTGGGGCGCCACGTAGGCCGGGCCGAGATTCCGCTTCATCCCGGGCTCTTTTCCACGATGACCAGGTCGCGGGCGCTGAAAGAGAGAATGACATCGTCCTTCCATTCGATATCGGGAATTCCCTCGGACCAGTTGGCGTGCTGCCTGAAGATCGTCAGCCTGCTGCCCCCCTCCACCCTGACTATGTACTTTGTCTGGAATCCCGAGTACACCGGTTCTTCGACGACGCCCTTCACGACGTTGAGCTCGTCTCCCGAAGGTTCGTCGTTGGAGATGCGGATTTTCTCAGGCCTGATGGTGACGACGATGGTGTCGCCCACCTCGACGGGCGTTTCGTCGTCCACCAGAAGCCGGCCGAATCCATCCACCTCGATCATGTTGAGCTTTCCGTCGCGGGTGAGCACCTTCCCCTTGAAGATATTCGTCTCGCCGATGAACCTCGCCACGAATTCGGTGGCGGGGTTTTCATATATTTGCTGGGGCGTGCCAACCTGAAGCACGAGGCCGGCGTTCATCACGGCTATCCGGTCGGATACCGACAGGGCCTCCTGCTGGTCGTGGGTCACGTAGATGAAGGTTATTCCGACCTTGTCGTGGATGGAATCGAGCTCCATGAGCATGTGCTGCCTCAGCTTGGCGTCCAGGGCGGAAAGCGGCTCGTCCAGGAGAAGCACCGAAGGCTCGTTGATCAGGGCCCTCGCGATGGCTACCCGCTGCTTCTGGCCTCCGGAGAGCTGGCTGGGTTTCTTTTCGGCATGGCCTTCCAGCTGTACGAGGGAAAGGTGCTGCATCACCAGTTCCTTGATGAGCCTGGTCGGAGTCTTCTTGATCCTCAAGGGAAAGGCAACGTTCTCGAACACCGACAGGTGGGGAAAGAGCGCGTAACTCTGGAAGACGGTATTGCAGTGCCGCTTGTCCGGGCTCAGGCCCGACACATCGCTTCCGTCTATGAGGATCGTCCCCGAGTCAGGATCCTCGAAGCCGGCTATAGCCCGCAGCAGCGTGGTCTTTCCGCAGCCCGAGGGTCCCAGAAGGGAGTAGAATTCGCCTTTCTTGATTTCCAGACTCACATCCTTCAGCGCGGTGAAGCTGCCGAAGGACTTGGATACGTTCGAAACGGTAACATCGGATCCTTTCACCGCTTGACGTCTCCTTTAAAGGATTAATTATTCACAGCAAGGTATAGTGTCAGAGCCCCTCAAGGTCAATACTGAAAGTTCGGCAAAACCAAAAAAATCCGGGCTAGAAGCCAAGAGTATCGGAAAGGAGAGCCCGAAATTCCTTTTCTTCCGCCGAGGCCTGCATTGTCAAGGTCTCGGTCTCCTTTTTTACCGCGGCGACGAAGCCTTCGTCCTTGATGCCTCCCAGGTTTATTTTCGCGTTGAGCACCGCCCCCTCCAAACCTGCCTTGGCGGCGAGGAACCCCACCGCGGCGTCGGTGGCCGAACTCGCCCTGCCCCGTTTCAGCGCCCTAAGGCAGAGCCTCATGACGCCCAGGCAGGTCTTGGCGCTGCCCAGGGGCACGAGGGTTGCCTTAAGCGTCGCTTCCCTGACGGCGAAGCTCCTACGTACGCTCTCTCCCTCATCGCGCTTGGGCAGTCTCAGCGCCTTTAGGATTCCCTTGAAGGCCTCGCTGTCCTCGTCGACCCGGCCCAGGAGCTCATTTTTCATTTCCTGGGCCTGGAGGGCGATGGACTCCAGTTCCGAAATCCTGTCCTCAAGACCTTTTTTGCCAATGCCGAGATTGGCGACCATGGCGGCCAGGGCTGCGCCCATTGCTCCCATGCAGGCCGAGACCGTGCCGCCCCCCGGGGCCGGGCTGGGGGAGGAAAGTTCGTCGACGAGTTCATAGACCGAGAGGTCCACAAGGCGGTCTTTCCCGGCAAGGGCCCATTCGATGATCTTTTTATCCGGATCGAAGGCGCCCTTGGAGTCCAGCCCGAGGGCTTTTGCCGCCGCCTCGACGAGCGCCCGCTCGGGAAGCCCCGGGCTGGCGTTGGCCTTGCGCTGGAAATGGCGGCCCGCCTCGACCAAGGCCGCGGCGGGCGCGAGTCCCACGAGCTCCGATCCGCTCACCCCGAATCCCCGGCGCAGCGCCGCTTCTCGGACCGCTTCGAAAGCCATCCAAAGAGGAGTCGTCCGAAAATTGAGTATATTCATCGAAACCTGGGCGCAGCCCAGTTCCTTTACATGCCAGCCGATGGCACGCACGGCCTTGAGCCTGCCTTGGACCCGCATCGGTCGACCCGAATCGTCCAAAGCCGGGCTAGAGTCGGGGTTTCTCATGATTTTCCCGCTCTCCCTAAGCTCGGAAGCTATTTCCTTGGCAAGCCCCACGTCCTCGGTATTCAGGTTGACATTATAAGCAAGGAGCACTTCCCTCGCGCCGGTAACCGTGGCGCCCCAGCGCGGATCGACGCGAGGGGGTCCGAAATCGGGGTACCAGCCGGGGTCGGCGAGCTTAGTCGCCAAGCCCTCGTATTCGCCTGAGCGGATGTCGGCGAGGCTGCGCCGCGAGGGCTTGGCGGCTGCTTCCTCGTACAAGAACACCGGTACGGAAAATTCCCGCGCCAGGCGGGACCCGAATTCCCTGGCGAGCTCCGCGCACTCAGACATTCCTATATGGGCTATGGGTATGAAGGGGCAGACATCCAAGGCTCCCATGCGGGGATGAGAGCCGGAGTGAGCGCTCATATCGATGAGGTCCCGGGCTTTCCGGGCGCCAGCCAGCGCCGCTTCCACCACCGCGCGAGGACTGCCTGCGAAAGTATAGACAGTCCTGTTGGTGTCGGCGCCGGAATCCACATCCAGCAGGGACACCCCCCCGACTGAGGCGATGGCTTCCGCTATGGCCTGAATCACCTCCCGATCCCTGCCCTCGGAAAAATTTGGCACGCATTCGACGATAGCCTTATCGAGCATGTGGACGTCTCCCTAGGTAGCGGCTCCGGCCGTAAAAGCGCCGGGCGTAAAGCGCAATCTATTATGCACCGAACCGGGGGAATAGCACAGCGTTTTATATTAGCCGCCCTGAAAAGACTTGACACGATACAACTCGAGCGCGGCCGGGTCGTTGATGCTAGAAAAAAGGCTCCAGTCCGGACTGAAATTCCGCGCCGCCTCCTCGGGGACCTGCTTATGGGGAATGCCTTCCAGAAGCCCTGAGAAGGAAAGCTTTTTCCCAACGGCGGAGGCGCTGTTCATTTTCTTTTCTAGTTCCGTAATAAGGAACCGGGAATACAGCCCTTGGAAAGGCTCGATGTACGATCCCTTTTTCGCAAGCACAGCGAGAGGCTTCGCCGATTCCTCTGCGGCCGGGCCTTCGATAAGGCCCCAGAGGTGACAAAGCCAATCTATGCTGAAGAAAGGCATATCGCAGGCCAGCAGGTATAGCCAAGGGGTGGAAATGGCTGAGAGAGCCGCGTGCAAGCCCGAAAGGGGGCCGAAGCCGGGCACGATATCGCGGACGAAGCGCAGCGGAAGGTCATCATAGATTTCCCTGCGATGCCCTACGATGATGACAGGAAGGCGTGAATCCAAAGCGTTCAAGGCGACTCTCCTGCCCAGAGCCATTCCTCCCGCCATCGCGGCCTGTTTATCCGATCCGCCGAAACGCCTGCCCATTCCTCCCGTCAGGATCGCCAGGCTAAGCCGCCCTCGCATGAACATCCTCCTCATACATATCACCGTCAAGAAGCTGTAAAAGTACCAGAGGAATCGCTCTTGCGCCATGCCCCGGTGAGAGTTTAGTTTTATCCCATGCTGTCAAGGGCTTTGGAGCCGGCGGATTGGAGCAGTCCGCCCGAGGAAATGGAATTTGCCTGCGTCTACCGGGAACTCCTGGAGAAGATAGCCGAAGACTGCGCTTTCTTGCGGCAGGCTTTGGAACTCCGGGGCGTCTTCGCCCCCGAGGACCTGCAGAAAGCCCTGCGCCTCTATATCTGGACTCCCGGCATAGTCAACGTCATGCTCAATTACAAAATCTGCGTAGAACACGGCCTCCCCCTGCACCCCAGCGTGTATTACGAACTGAAGGAAGCGAGAAAATACAAAATTGACCACGGGCTTCCCGCAGTGGAGAACGCCAACAGACTTTATCGCGAGTCCATAGCCCTCGCAAGAAAAGCCCTCGGACTCGATAAGGAGCTCCCCGACCGGGTGGCGGAGTTTCTCGAAAAACTCCCCCGGGAGATCAAGAATTTCGTTTATACGGGCATAAGGGACACTTATACCTGGAGGGGGTCGGAACCGGCGATCCTCTTCCGGCTGGCTGAAACCCTTCGCCGTGAATATGGCCCGCAGATTATTGTGGCCGCCGCCCATGGAGCCATTATGCCTGCCTTGCTACTCGCCGAATTTCTGGACAAGCCAATTTATTTTATACGTTTTTCAATGTTCAAGCGGCACGATGAGGAACCTATAGTCAGTTTTTCTGACAAGGCTTGGCTTTCGGAATTTGCTTCCGAGAGAGCGGTTCTGTATGATGAGGATGTCGCTGGAGGCAGGACCCTCGAGCTCTTTGCCAAACGTCTTTCTCCCCTTTTCGGCCAAGCCAAGACGGCTTGCTCGATCCGTCATGCCGGTTCCTCAATTCGTCCGGATTTTTCTGGTTTGACCTGGTGGGACTAGCGCAATGCCCGATGTCATGATTAAATTAAGACTTAGAAAGTCTCGATCAGGAGGTAGGATCCTCGGGAGGATTAACTTGACATTTATAGATATTCATATATAGTAGTTTTTCTAACGGAGATAACATGGCTAACAGACAGAAAATATCATTCGGTCCTTCGATTCGCCGCCTCCCCTCTTACCTACATGTCATACGGCAAGCCCAGCAAAACGGCGATCAGTATATTTCAGGAACGGTCATCGCCGCCGAGCAGAACCTCGAGCCGATTCAGGTGCGTAAGGACCTGGCTATCACGGGGATTATAGGAAAACCGAAAAAGGGATATCCGGTCAATGAATTGATCGAGGCTATCGAGAACTACCTGGGCTGGAACCTGAAGCACTGCGCCATCGTAGTCGGAGCGGGAAACCTAGGCTCAGCTCTCACAGGCCACCAGGAATTCAAGAACCACGGCTTGAACATCGTGGCCGCTTTCGATATCGATCCTTCCAAGGTTGGCTCAAGCGTTCATGGGGTTCCCATTTATCCTTTCGAAAAAATCGAGGAAATCGTTCCTCAGATAAAGGCGGAGCTAGCCATTCTCACCGTGCCTTCTTCCTTCGCCGTAAGTACCTGCGAAAGCATCTGCAAGGCGGGCATAAAATCGATCTGGAATTTCACCAATATCAAGCTCAAGGTTCCAGAGGACGTGCAGGTGTGGAGGGAGGACCTTTCATCAGGGTATGCCATGCTTACGGTAATGATGAAACTGGCAGTGAAGCCCTCCGAGGACTGATAGCTCCAGTTTCGATCCGGGAGCCAGGATTGCTGGCAAATCTCGCTTGTTCGCGTTCTCCTCACTCTTCTTCTACATAGCGCTCCAGTTTTTCCCTTGTAGTGGAATCGATATGCCCAAGACGTTCCAGTGTCGCGACGATTTCCCGGATATGGAGGAAGGCGCGTAGCCTGATGCCCAGCCCCTCCATGTCGGAGCGTCCAGCCTTGCCCCGTTCGACCAATACGACAAGGTCCTCGACCACCAGGCCTTCGGATCTCAAGATTTCCACGGCTTCCCTTTTGCTCAAGCCCGTGGTGATCAGATCGTCCAAGAGAAGCGCCTTCTCTCCCCGCTTAAAAGCTCCTTCCACCTTGTTTCCGGTCCCGTGATCCTTTACAGGCATCCGGGGCCAGATCATCGGCGCATTCAGCTCAAGGCCGGCAGCGGTGGCAAGAGGCAGGGCCGCGGCGGGTATCCCTGCCAGCCGGTCGAATTCGCATTCCTTCGCGAGCGTGGCGTAAGCCTTGCCCGCCAGGGCGAGCGCCCCGGGATCTGAAATGAGCCTGCGGAGATCTATGTAGAAAGGACTTTTCTTTCCGCTCTTTAGGGTAAATTCTCCAAGGCGGAAGCAGTCTGTCGAGATGAGGGCGTTGACCAGCTTTTCCTTCAGCTCTTCCGCCTGGTTTTTCCGACTCCAGCCTGCCGCGGTCCTCGATCCCTTTCCGGCGGCCGCCCTGCCCCTGTTGATCTCGTCTCGCAGGGCTTTAGCGGCTTCGGCCGGATCGCCGGCGCCCGCGACGGCCCTGGCCGCCACCACCAGCACGCCGCTGCCATCGTCGCGGGCGCCGGCTCTCAGCGCATCCTCGGCTCTCCCCCCCTGAGCCCCTATGCCAGGGCTGAGAAACCATGCGGCGGGGGCGGCGACCCTCACCGCGGCCAAGGCCTCCGGATCGTTGCCCGCCACCACTAGCCCGATATTTTTCGACCAGGAACTTAATTCCTCGGCCACGCGAACATATAAAGGTTCGTCACCGATCTTTAGGTCCTGGAATACTCCCGCCCCGGGATTGCTGGTCCTGCAGAGAAGGAAGAGCCCTCTTTCGTTCCAGTCGAGGAAGGGCTCTATGCTTTCCCTGCCCAGATAGGGGCTCAAGGTGACCGCGTCCGCGCCGAGATCGCCGAAAATCGCGTCGGCGTAAGCCCTGGCGGTAGATCCGATATCTCCCCGCTTCGCGTCGATGAGAACGGGAATATCGTCCGGAATAGCTTCGATGCTCATCTTCAACAGACTCATCCCCTCGCTTCCCAGAGCTTCGTAAAAAGCTATATTCGGCTTGAAGCATATAGCATAAGGGGAAGCGGCTTCGATTATCCTCATATTCGAATCTTTCGCCGCGGCCAGGCAGGCCGAAAAGCCTTTTTCGCGGATAGTCCTTCTGTCGAAATATGGATCGAGCCCTACGCAAAGGCAGCTGTTTTTCCGATCGACCAGTTCATCAAGCCTTGAAAAGAAATCCATTCCGCTCTCCTTCTCCAACCTATCGCGAAAACCGCCCACAACAAAGCCGCGGTGGTCGCATAAAGGATACAAGCCCTGAGTTGCCTCCGCAAGGGATTCTCTCCCGCCCTTTTGCCGCAGAAGTGCGATAAGCAGGTGCATGGGCTGGACAGATAGTGTATACTAGTTGTAGGTATTCATAGGTTACTAATCGCCTATCCAAGGAGGCAAAGCACGATGAAGCGCTTACTTGTCATACTCGCGCTAGCGGTCCTCATTGCTCCCCTGGCAGCCCAGGGAAGCTCTGGCTCCAGCCCGGGCTTCTCAGCCGCCCTTTTGCTCGGCTCGGACCTCCTGCCTTCGGCTTCCGACCCTGCCAAATTAGAGAGCTGGTCCAAACTCGGCTTTCAACCGGACCTCTCCCTGGGAAAGCTCGGCATAGGATTGGATTTGACCTTCAGATTTCAAATTTATCCGGATGCCAATACCCCGTTCCTGATCTACGAACCCGATTGGATTCCCCAGGCTGGAACAGGCCAAACGATTTTCGACGTATACCTTCCCAAGATCATGTATGTACGCTACGGACTCAAGGGTGTCGACCCCTTCTACATCAAGCTCGGCTCCATCGACGATTTCAGCCTGGGAAACGGTCTAATCGTGTCCGATTACGCCAACACCCGCTTCCTGCCGGACTTGAGGATTTTCGGGCTTCAATTCGGAGTTGACGGAAGTATTTTCCAGTTTCCCTACCTCGGCATCGAGGCTTTGACCGGCAATCTCGCCCGAATGGACGTGATCGGCGGCCGGATATTCACCCGGCCTTTGGCGTTCCTGGGCGAATCTCTGCCGGCAAAACTGCAGCTCGGGGTCACAGGCGTCCTGGACAGAGATCCCCTGGCCTACACCGACGCGGCCGACCTGGCGCTTTATCCGGCGGCTGACCTCGTCTACGTCATCGGCGCCGACCTCACCCTTCCTGTCTTGAGCTCCGAGGTCGTTTCGCTCAACGCTTTCGTGGAGGGGGCCAGTCAGCCCAGCGGCGCCCTAGGCCTCATCACCGGCGTCGGCGGAAAACTGATCGGCTTCATCAATTACGGCGCCCAGATCCGCGCCCTCCAGGGCGGATTCATCCCCTCCTATTTCGACAGCAACTATGATTTCTACAGGGACCAGCGCTCCGATTACGTGCTGAGCCTGGCGAGCCCCGGAGCTTTCAAGCTGGGCTGGCTGGCCAGCCTTGGCTTCCAGCTTTTCGATGAAGCCTTGGAATTGAGCATCCTGGTGGACGGCCCCTTCGCTCCCAAGCCCGGCACTGCCACCGACGACAGCGGCGCCTACCCCCACTTGAAGGGGGGCGTCACCCTCGCAGAAGGTCTGTTGCCCGGCATTTTCCTGAGCGCTGGCTACGAAAAATACTTTATCGGTCGCAAAGCGGCATTCTTCAAGGATCTCTTCGATCCAGAGGACGCCGTAATCGGCATGTCCATCAACTACAAGACCGGCGCGACGGTGCTGACCCTCTCCTATACCTATTCCTGGGATCCGACCGCCGGAGACTTCGACGTCAGCTCCAGCCTGAGCGCCTCGGTGCGCTTCTAAGATAAGGGGGCAAGTAATGAAACGCTTCATAACACTAATCGTCCTTGCTGCACTCCTCTCCCCGGCCGTCATGGCTCAGGGCGGCGGCTTCGGCGCCTCGGTCATGGACTGGATGCGCGATCACGTCGGCATGGAGATCGGCTCGGTCACAATCGACGGGGTAAGCTACTCGAAGGTAGTCGCCTCCCCTGAGCTGAACATAGGTCGCCTTGGCCTGGGACTCTACCTTCCGGTCATCTACTCCAAGGATCTTTTCGACCCCTCCAGCTGGTACAGGCCAAAAGGAAACAACGAGTGGGATTTCGGCTCGGCCTACTGGGGCAGCGATAACGTGAAAGCGGCCCTCGACCTTGCCGCCGACCTTGTCCTCAAGATCAAGTACCTGGAATACGGCGAGCCCCTAGAGGACCCATTCTTTCTAAAGCTCGGCAATATGCACGGACTTACCATCGGGCACGGCTTGATCATGAGGGACTATCGCAACGATAGCGACTTCCCCAGCATCAGGAGGGTCGGCGTGAATACGGGCATCGACTTCGGCGGCTTCGGGTTCGAAGCCCTGGTGAACGATCTGCCGATACCTCAGATCTATGGCACCCGTCTTTATCTCCGCCCCTTCAAGGCTTCCAAGCTTGCCATCGGCGTATCGGGCGTCGCCGACATTGACGCCGCGGTGGACCTGGAAGGAACGACCTATGACGGCGTCGCCGGCAACTTTAGCTTCCTGGGCGCAGGCATGGACGTGGACCTCCCAATCATCAAGTCCTCGGCGGCCCTCGGCCTCAGGGCTTTTGCCGATCTCGCCGCCACGGTTCCCTATCTCCAGGGCGCGATAACGAATCCCGACACTATGATAACCATTCCCAAGGGTCTCAAGACCGAACTGGTCTGGGACGGCGGCCCTCACAACTGGGGAGCTGCCGCAGGCTTCATGGGCAATCTTCTCTTTATCGATTGGAGGCTTGAATATCGCTATTTCACCGGCCTTTTCAGGCCTGCCTTTTTCGACGCCACCTACGAACGGACACGATCGAGCCTGGTTCAGGACTATCTGCCCTATCTAGACGGCAGCAAGCAAATAGCATCAGACGCGCCCACAGTGATGGGCATCTATGGCGAAGCCGGCTTCAACCTTTTCAAGGAAAAGCTCAGCCTCGTGGCGGGCTACATGTGGCCTTGGACGCCCGAAGACGGCTTTGTCATCAGCGCCGATGCGGACGACGAACTCCGGGCGGGACTGGTGCTCAAGCGAGGGCTCGTGCCAATAGTGGACCTCGCCGGCGCCGTATATTACGACAAGCGCGGCATTGTCAACTCGATACAGGACGGCAGCTTCACCTTCTTCGACGAAAGGACGGCCTTTGCGGGCGAAATCGAGATACCTATTCCCAATACCCCCAACCTTGCCATCGGCTTGATATTCAAGATGGTAGCGTCAAGGGACAGCGCCACCGGCCAAGTGAAGTACGTGAGTGGCGATCCGGCCAAAGGAGTCCTAATGGAGCCCACGGTTACTATGGAAACCAGGTTCAGATTCTGATTCCAACGCCGCGGAAGGCCCTATCAAGGGGACTTCCGCGAACGTTCTCCTAGGACGCGCCCGCGGCGTCCTTTTTTTGTGCCTTAAAAAAAGGTATCCTTGATTCATGGCGCAGATAAAGATTTTAGGCTCCGAAACCTATAGGCTCATCGCCGCCGGCGAAGTGATCGATCGGCCGGCATCGGCATTGCGCGAGCTGCTCGACAACGCCATCGACGCAGGGGCGACGGAAATTCGCGTCGAGCTGGCCAAAGGCGGCGCGGAGCTGCTCAGGGTTAGCGATAACGGCTGCGGAATGTCCAGGGAGGACTTGGAGCTCTCGATTCAGGAACATGCCACGAGCAAAATAGAAAAGGCCGATGATCTGCTGAGGGTAAAGACCCTGGGATTTCGCGGCGAGGCCCTGGCTTCCATCGCCGCAGTGGCGAAACTGGAAATCCTCAGCAAGGCCGAGGGCTTCGATACCGGCTGGAGGCTGTTCAAAGAACCGGGCGGCCCCGCCAGGCTCGAAGCCGCTCCGGCGCGCAGGGGCACAACCATCAGCGTCAGGGCTCTGTTCGAAAGTTTTCCCGCGAGGCGCCAGTTCTTGAAACGACCCTCCTCGGAAACCGCCCAATGCCGCCAGGTATTCTTGGAAAAAGCTCTCGCCCACTCATCGATCGGCTTCGTCTGGAACTCCGGCCAGGAATCGGAGCGCCTGGGGCCTTCGGGCCTGATGGAGAGAATAGCCCTTCTCTACCGGGAAATACCGCTTGCCATACTGTCGGAGTTCCGCTCCGAGGCAGCGGACTGCCCCTTCAACATCGTCTGGGCCGATCCCTCCTTTTCTCGACGGGATCGAAAATATCTCCAAGTCTTCGTCAACCGACGGAGAGTCCCCGAATGGGGGCTCTCCGGATCGCTGGAATACGCCTTTTCCGAATACCTTCCGGGAGGAATGCGACCCTGCGCCTTTCTCTTCGTCGAAATCGACCCTTCCCTCGCCGACTTCAATATCCATCCCGCCAAGCGGGAAGTCAGGATTAAAAATGCCGATACGCTCAAGTCAGGGATTTTCGCTGCCTTTCGCGACCATCTCCGCTCCAGCCTGGGTGCGGCCACAAAACCCCTGGGCTGGGATAGGCAGCGGAATTCTTATTCTTCCTCTCTCCCGGGCTCCGAAAGCTGGCAGAAACTGGACGGAAAGGCTTTGGATAGGGCTTTCTGGGATAGGCTGGACACCGAGCGGCTCTCCGGCGGCGAGGACTGGGCGGGCGAAACCCCGTTGGCGGAGGATGGGGGTGAGCTAGGAGATAGAGGGGAAGTAGGCTTCGAGGCAAGCTCTAACGCTGCTCGATCATCCCCGGGGAGCCGACACGAAAACGCGGATTCCGCAGGATATTTCCGTCCTGGATACGAAGTATCTCCTCCGGGGAAAGCCTTCAGATTCTTAGGAAGGGCTTTCGGCCCTTTCCTGGTTTTCGAGAGCGCCGAGGAGCTCTATATTTTAGACCAGCACGCAGCCCAGGAGAGAATCATCTACGACAGGCTTCATTCCGCAAAAGGCAAAAGCCAGGCGCTCTTGGTTCCCTTCGTCATGGAAATCCCGGACTCCGATCTAGAAAATCGAATAAGCGCCTCCTCGGCGGAGCTCGAGCGAATGGGGTACAGGATTGAAAAATCCTCGGGCCAGCTTGTCGTCAGCGGAGTGCCGGCGATCCTTGGTGAAAAAGGTCTTTCGATGCTTGTCGAGAGCCTGGCGGAAGACGCTCCTCATGACTCAAGCCCTGAGGTTAAGCTCAACGCGGTGACGGCTTCGATCGCCTGCAAAGCAGCTATAAAGGATGGGGAGCTACTGGAAGATAGGGCTGCGGCCGCCCTTATCGCCCAGTCCCTGGCTCTTCCCTTTCCGCGCTGCCCTCATGGGAGGCCTATTTGGATCAGGTTGGACAGGAAAACCTTGGAACGCTTAGTCGGGCGAGAGAGCTGATTCTAATTTAGTTCCTCGAAGCTTGTTGTTATTGAAGCAAGGGGGCAAGGAGGGAGCGTTGGAGGGGTATGGAAAGCTTCAGTCCTCCTTTCTGCGCAAACGCAAGCTGCATACATCATCAGCCTGAGCCCACGGCGCCTTACCACGACTACATTTCTTGGGGCTACTATTCCACAAAAACCTTCGGCCGTGTTTCTCGCTACCGCTGTACAGCCTGCGGCAAGACCTTCTCTCGCCAAACCTACCGGCTCGACTATTACGCCAAATCCATCCTTTCATATAAAGAGATCATGCAGCGCCTGTCATCATGTGAGAGTCTTTCGGCCATCGGGCGTGCGCTCGATTCATCGACAGACAGCATCTCCAACCGTATAAGCCGTGCTGCCCGGCAAGCTCTTGCGCTCGATTCAGTACTCAGCTCATCGTTACAGCCAGATGAGAATCTAGTTGCCGATGGATTTGAAAGCTTCTGTCGCTCCCAGTACTTTCCCAATAACATCACCCTTTTAGTAGGCGCCCGCTCCCAGTATGTGTATGCAGTCGATCATGCCACGCTACGACGTAAGGGGAGGATGAGCAAGGGGCAGAAGAAGCGGCGTGCGAATCTTGAAGCGCGATGGACGCCAGAGGCTAAGGGGATAGAACATTCCTTCAGTCGCATTGCCCATTCGGCGCTCGGCGTCTATGCGGGCAGCAGAATGGCGCAACTCACGCTCTGGACCGATGAGCATCCGGCCTATAGGAGAGCGCTTATTCACTCGCCGCATCTTTGGGTGCTCATCCAGCAAGGGATAATTCGGCACCGGGAGGTTTCGTCTAGAATCGCGCGGACCACGAAGAATCCCTTGTTTCCGGTAAACTACCTTGACAGGGAGCTGCGCAAGGATCTGCATGAGCATGTGCGCGAGACGGTCTGCTTTGGGCGGAACGTGAATCGGCAGATGGAGCGGCTATCGGTGTATCTGCTGTGGCACAATACGGTGAAGCGGCACAGAGCGCGGGAAGGACCGAGAAGTAATGTGGAGCAGGTAGGTGCGGAGCGGACTGTATATGAACGGGAGCGGGGGAGGATATGGGAATGGCGTGCCTGGCGGACGCTAACCGAGCTTTCTGATGCGATGAATGATACCTGGGAACGGTTGAGAAGGACCCCGTTACAGGAAGGACGGGATTACCTGCCTGGCTATGCGCTCATGTAGATCGAAATAAAAATGAAACCAGCTGCCGAGGTAAGTATCTGATCGCTTTACCAACAATGTTCGAGGTACTTAAAAAAAAATTTATAAATCCTGGTAACTTTTTGAATATTGCATTATTATTATAAATGCAGGACGACAGCAGTTTGCTCTTCATGCACCTCCTTTTGCGTTGACCGCCGGGTATTCCTCCTTACCCGGCGGTCTTTTTATACCCTACCCGGCCGGGTATGGGCAGCCAAGAATTGACACGATGGGGAACTACCATATATTGTATGCCGTCTTTTAAGGAGAATGCCATGGCACAGGTATCAAAAAACGCGCGAACCTCCAGCAGCACCCAACGCTTCTACTGCCCCTGCGGCGGCGAAGTCAAAATGAAGACCGTTTTTGAAAACGGCAAAGTCAAGAATATGGCCGAATGCGAAAAGTGCAAGCGAGTAGAGCGCAAGCCCAGCGATTTCAATTGAAACGCCCGCCAGGCTCCCGGGCTAGGCATCGGGAGCCTGGACATTCCTCTGTTCTTCCAGCGAAGCTTCAATGATTTTTCGGGATCTCTCCAGTGCATCCAAGGCTTCCCTCTTCGAGTGAGGCGCCGGCAGCAGAGCGAGATAACTTGCCGTGAAAGGGATGTTCCCGAAGTTAAACAGGAAATCCCTTATATTCGCAATCTTCCATCCCCCCTCCATTGACGCTACGAGTATGGGAACAGGCTCTACTTCCAGAATCTTTCTGTACCCAGCCGAATGGAAGCGCCCAAGCTCTCCGGTTCTCGACCTGGTTCCTTCGGGGAAAATGACCGGAATAGTCCCCTCCCTTCGGCAACGCCTCGCCATCCTGGTCACCTTGCGCATGGCTTCCAGCGCGTCTCCCTTCCTTCGCACCAGGCTGTGGCCGGACACGCGCAGAATGAGGGAGATGAGGGGTATTCCGTAGCCGAGTTCCTTTTTAGCCACGAACCTTGCTTTGGCCCAAGGCGGCAAGGTTCGCATGATCACGACTATGTCCAGCAGGCTCTGATGGTTCGAAACCACCATGAATCGCCGCGGGAGGTCTTCTTTTAGCTTGTTTACCACCCGTGGCTTGAATCCGCCGTAGAAATTAAGGGTAGTAAATATTCCCCGAATCGCCCTATCTTCAAAATGCTGGGCTACCCTCATGGCTTTGCGCCAAGGAAGCACAGCGATGGCCAGTAAAAGAATGATTTCCCAAAAGCTAAATGCCGTCAGCAAGATAAAAATAATGACTATAGTCAAGGCGGTTCTCTCTGAGTAAGCGCTAATTCGTTATCCTATTTAATCAGATACCCCGGTTGGAGTCAATTACAGTCTTGACATTCAGCAGCTGTCTCTGTTAGCTTTCCTCGTCGAATTGTCAGACTGTTCCGGTTCTTCATGAATCGACTATCAACCCGGGAGGATTCCCTTTGAGCACAAAGAATCTATCAGCCGAAAAGAGAATGCGGCAGGATGAAAAACGCCGCATCAGAAACAAGGGCGTCAAGACTGCCATACGAACCGCGGCCAAGAAAGTCGTCGCAGCCTCGGAGAAAAAGGATGCCCAGGCGGCCAAAGAAGCGCTTCTTGATATGATCAAGCGCATCGATACCGCTGCCCGCAAAGGCATCGTGAAGAAAAACACCGCGGCTCGCAAAAAATCCCGCATGCAGCGGCTCGTCAACAGGCTTGAAGCCTAGCTCAAGGCTTCGGGCGTGCGAAGCGCCTAGTCTCGACGCGGCCAAAGATCCATGCCAGCCTGCGTCAAGCATCGCTGAAAAACGAATACATTAGGAGAAGCTATATGGCAGAGAAGCTTACAAAGGCCGAGTTGATCGATGCGCTGTATGGAAAGCTCTCCCCTTCGAGCAAGACCACGAGGAAAGAAATTCACGAGCTAATCGACGGACTGTTTTCCGAAATCAAGACCGCGATCCTCAACGGCAAAACCGTGGAGCTCCGTGGATTCGGCACCTTCGAAGTCAAGCTCCGCAAGGGAAGGACCAGGGCCAGAAACCCCAAGACCGGAGAGATCGTCTCCGTCCAGGATCACGGCGTAGCAGGTTTCCGTCCGGGCAGAGAACTCAAGAAATCGGCTTGGGATATGGACCCTTCGCTCATAACCAAGACCTTCAAGAAAAACTAGCACACCTATGTCACGGAAGCCGGGGAAATCAATAACCCTCCGGCTCCCGGCCCCTTTTTAACAATAAAAAGCTCCCCGATCCTTGCCGGCTCGAAAGACGATGACAATTGACTTTGCTTTTCTCTTATGAAAATATCTATGCCGTGCCTCGACGATCAAAACCAAAACCGCTCATCCATTCGACCGAACTCAGCTCTCAGTTCGTAATGTCCGGCGAGCTCGATACCGAGGGGAGCCTCTTGATTAAAGGAAAATTCTCGGGCGCTTTGCGAAGCGCATCCCACGTTTCCGTCGATAAGAGCGCATTGGTGGAATCCTGCTCCCTGTCTGCGCCTTCGCTGACGGTGGCAGGTCGGTTTTCGGGCTCGATCAAGGTTAAGGGTCCTGTTGAATTCCAGGACAGGGCGAGGATAAGCGCTTCTGTGGAATGCGGGTCCTTGAAGGTATCCCCTGCCTGCCGTTTCGAAGGTAGTGTATCGATGCCCGACCTAGACCTGCATGATCTTAGGCTGAATAAGGGGGATGCCCTTCCAGATGGTTCAGCTGTCGACGATTGACAGATCGTCCCAGTGGTACTATAGTTGGGTGTACGGCCTAATGGCCGGCTATCCGTAACAATGAAATAGCGCAGGCGCCTTGACGGTGCCGGTCTTTCCGAATTTGGAAATTACCGTACGAATGAATCAACTGACAATACCTGAAACGATATAGTAAAGGGCGAAACGTTAAGCGCCCGGATTCCGTATAAAACGGGGCATTGGATGGCATTAATCCGAAAAACGAAACGCGAAGAACCCAGCAAGAAGGACCGTATGGAAGAAACATCTACAGAATCCTCAGCCCAGAACTCGATCCCTGAACAGCCGGTAACGACAGCTTTTCCCCGGGAAGGGTCCAACGGTGGCAGTCAGGGAACCAGGCCAATTAAAAGGATAAAACTTAAAAAGCGATCAGGACGGCAACCGGCTCCTGGAGCGGAAGAGGAGGTCCAGCCCCTGCTTTCGGAATCCGAAGCCTATGGCGGGATAAAGCCGGCCGAGATCGAACAGGAGCAATCGGCCAGCCCCCAGCGGGGAGCTATCGACGTCCTGGCCGCCGCCGCCCTTGAGCGGGAGGTGCGGAACGGCCTGGTGCGCCGCCAAGAGTCCTACGAAAGGCCGGCGCCGGAAAGGAACCACGAGAACGGCAGGCAGGAGTCGGGCGACTCGCGGGCAAGGCTGCTAATTAACGACTTATCCAAGATGGGCATCAAGGAATTGCGCGAACTGGGCGAAAAGTACGGGATCAACCACGAGGAGCTGATCGCCCTGCGCAAGCAAGAACTCATTTTCTACACCTTGAAGTCCCACACCGAAAAGGGCGGGATTATTTACGCCTATGGCTCTCTGGAAATCCTGCCTGACGGCTACGGCTTCCTTCGCTCCCCTCAGAACTCCTATCTCTCGGGTACCGACGATATCTACATTTCTCCCTCCCAGATACGGCTCTTCAACCTAAAAACCGGCGATACGGTCTACGGGCAGATCCGGAGCCCAAAGGAGGGCGAGCGCTTCTTCGCCATGCTGCGCATCGAGCTGGTCAACTACGACGAGCCGGCGGTAGCCCAGAACCGCATCCCCTTCGAGAACCTCACCCCCCTCTACCCCAACAAGAAGCTGGACCTTGAGACCAGCACCGAGGAACTCTCCACCAGGATCATCAACCTCTTCTGCCCTATAGGCAAAGGCCAGCGAGCTCTCATTGTCTCGCCCCCCAAGACTGGCAAGACCATCCTTCTCCAGAAAATCGCCAACGCGATAACCCGTAACCATCCGGAGGTTTACCTCATCGTCCTACTAATAGACGAGCGGCCCGAGGAAGTTACGGACATGGAACGCTCGGTCCAAGCCGAAGTCATTTCCTCAACCTTCGACGAGCAGGCCACCAGGCACGTGCAGGTGGCGGAAATGGTCCTGGAAAAGGCCAAGCGACTGGTCGAGCACGGCCGGGACGTGGTGATCCTTCTGGACTCCATCACCAGGCTGGCCAGGGCTTACAACCAGACGGTGCCTACCTCGGGCAAGATTCTCTCGGGCGGCGTGGACTCCAACGCCCTGCACAAGCCCAAGCGCTTTTTCGGCGCCGCCCGCAACATCGAGCAGGGGGGCAGCCTCACGATAATCGCCACAGCCCTCATCGACACGGGCTCCAGGATGGACGAAGTCATCTTCGAGGAGTTCAAGGGCACGGGCAACATGGAGATCAACCTGGACAGGCGGCTTTCGGACAAGCGCCTCTTCCCGGCCATCAACATAAAGAAATCCGGAACCAGGAAGGAGGAGATCCTCCTCACCGACGAGGAACTCCAGAAGATATGGGTGCTCCGGAGGGTCATCAATCCCATGGACGACTCGGACATCATCGAGCTTCTCATAGACAGGATGGGCAAGACCAAGAACAACGAGGCCTTCCTCAAGTCCATGAGCGGACCGGCCTATTCCGGAGCCGACTGACAGGATCGCCGCCCGCCGCGCCGGGCCGTCCTTGCCCCGGGACGGATAGACGCGGCTGCGGAATTGTTGTATATTCATCGAGCTTACATAGAAACCGTCATTTGGCCGGTTTTCAGGCATTGTTCTTGATTCGACGCAGTGGAGGAAGATATGAAACAGGGAATTCATCCCAAGTACGAACACTCGACCATCACCTGCGCCTGCGGCAATGTCATCGAGACCCGTTCGACGGTAAAGAACATCCAGGTGGAAATTTGTTCAGCCTGTCACCCCTTCTTTACCGGCAAGCAGAAGCTCGTGGACACCGCGGGACGCATCGAGCGTTTCAACCGCAAGTATGGTATCAAGTCAACGGAGACCAAATAACACCTGGTCCGTCGATGGGGAAAAGAAAACGCGCTCTCTAGGGGCGCGTTTTTTTATGGCCATCCGAATATCGGACCAAGGGTCGTGCGGCTTTTTTCTAAAGTTGCTTTCCAAGGGCTTCGAGCATGGCCGCCATGACCCTGCCCGCCCTGCCCCGGTGGGAGACCAGGTTTTTCTCTTCGGGGCTGAGTTGCGCCACGGTCTTCCCGAGCTGAGGCAGAAAGACAAGAGGATCATAGCCGAAACCGCCCTTCCCCGCTGGAGTCTGGGCTAGGATACCGGGGCAGGTTTCCTGAACGGCGAGATACCTATCCTCTCCGTAGAGAAAGACAAGGCAGCAGTAAAAGGCGCAGCGGCGCTCATTTTTATCCTTCATAACTTGCAGAAGAAGTTGGTTCCTATCTCCATCACTGAGTTTTTTTGAGCCATCCAATGAGCCATAACGCGAAGAATGGATGCCGGGAGCCCCGTCCAGGGCCTGGACCGAGAGGCCCGAATCGTCGGCGAGGGTGGGTATGCCCGCCCTGTCGTAGAGGGCCTTAGCTTTTATGAGCGCGTTGGAGAAATAGTCAGTTCCGTTTTCGTCTATTTCCATGAGACCGATGCCAGCCTCCTCCGGGGAGATAAGTCTATGTCCGGGCAGAAGGGGCCGCAGTTCTTCGATTTTATGCATGTTGAAGGTGGCTACTAGAATTTCCATGGGGGGAGAATAGCCTCCAAGTGAAAGAATCTCAAGCGCGGTCGTGGGATTTTCTGCCCCTGCCCTCCTTGAGGTAAAACAGGCCTGAGTCGATCGACCCCTTAGGCAGGCCCAACAAAAAGGCAATGTCTTTGTGGGTGACCAGTGGTTTCATCCGGGCTTTTCGAGCCAATAGCCGGTAATATCTCGATCGCTGCTGGGCGATTTTTAGTTCTAGCTCTTCCCTCGACCGCAGAGTTGATCCATTGCGAAGCTCTGACTCGATATAGAGTATTCTTCCCCAGGTTTCGTTGATCCTGCCCATCACGCGTTCCAAACTAATCCTCTGGGTTTCGAGGGTCGCCCTGGCCTTGTGGAGGAGGGTTTCCAGCCAGAGCGCGGGCAGGCCAAGCCTATGAGCCACTCTCTGTGCCATTACGTCGTCGACTTCCCATGCGCATTTTAGCGTGAGGAAAAGCAATCGCTTGTCTTGGGAGCCCATGTTCCTGGTAAAGACCAAAGGACTAATCTCTCCGATAAAGCGCCGAATTTCTTTGTTGGCGCTTACGTCTAAAGCCGAAGCGAGGCCTCCCGGCTTCGGTCCGATCTCGATGCCGGAAAAGGAGCCGCTAGTGCCATACCGCTCCATACAAGTCGCATCGAAGGCATCGAACCCCAGCCCTTCCGCTGCCGAAGAGTTCGCTAGCAGGGAATCCATGAGATCTTTTTTACGATTGTACCGTTGGACAGATTTGGCTATGAATCTGAGGCTCTTGTCGATATAAGCATCCTTTTTATCATCGATTTCCAGGCTTTTTCGCAGCATGGACATAAGACGCCCTGAATAATGCAAGAGGGCTTCCGCTACCTCATCGGCTGAAGAGAAGCCATATTTCTTTGGATGGGCGAATAGTTTAGCCATGATGATTCGCGCGAATGGAGAATTCAACAACAATCGCTGCTGATTTTCCAGGCTGTCGTCATTCCCCGAACGCGTTTTGGGAACGGCGGTCCGCACGGAAATCGTTCCCCCTATCTCCTTCACGCCCTATCCTCCCGCCATTAAAAATGCATTCTCCGTGCCAAAATTTTTTTAGCACGGGAGGCGAAGGTGAATATTTGGTGGTTCCCAAAATTTCTTCGTGGCGAAAAAGCTTAGCATTGAAGGAGCGAGACCGGGCTCGCCGGGGAGTGAAAAAGCGATTTGTTAAATTTTGTTAGAAATTACTTTCTCCGATGAAGGAAACGAGATATCCCAAGAAGGGTCTTCGAGAAATTCGTCTTCTGAAAATACTTCAGCGAAGCTGTCCAGGAGCGAAGCCTTCACGCTTTCTATATTTCCTTGGATGGAAAGCCCGGAGGCCAGCCTATGCCCTCCTCCGCCGAAACGGGCGGCGATAGCCGACACGTCGATTCTTTCCTTGGAGCGGAAACCCACGGTGCATTGATCCTCGGCCTCTTGCTTGATCACGAAACAGGCTTCACAGCCAGCGACGCTCATCATGAGTTGGTAAAGAAGATCCGAATCCCTTGAAGCCATGCCATAACGCTGCTGATCTTCCAGGGACAGGAAGGAAACCAAAAGCCGACCGTCGAAATGCGGTTCGATCCGCAGAAGGATTTCGCCCAGCAGCTTGCGGGAGAACAGGGTTTTTCCACCATTGATGGCGTTGTAGATTTTTTTGGGAGAAGCCCCTGCCCTGACCATCCGCGCGGCGATTTCGAAGGTGGAATCGCCCTTTTCGTCCAGGTGCCTGAAAAATCCCGTATCCGTGCAGAGTCCGAAGAAGAGCAATTCGGCCTCCTCCCGGTTCGGCCTGTGGCCCATAGCTTCCATGAGAAGGAAAACCATGGCGGTGACCGCAGGCGCCGACGCATCAAGGTAATCGGACTCCCCAGGGGTTTCTCCGGAAGCGTGGTGGTCGATGAAAGCCACCGGGACCTTGGGCATGGTCTCGCCTACGGAGCCGATCCGGGCCATGGACGAACAGTCCAGCACAAGCGCCGCGGCACGCTCGAAGTCGCGTTCGGGGGGCGCCTCGTTTTTGAAGCTGTACTCGTACTGAAGAATTTCAGAACGCGTGAAGGGGCCGGAGGAGAGAAGGTGGACCCTTTTTCCCAAGGACTTTAAAAAAGAAGCGAGGGCCAGCTGGGATCCTATGCAATCCCCATCGGGTTCACGATGGCCGAGCACGTAGAAGCAATCATGATTCTCGATAAACCAGATTATTCCCCGGGGGACTTTTCGCATTCAGGAGCTTCCTTTCCGCCACAAGGAGCCTGGAGAAGCGATGCTCCGGACCCGTGTCGACGCATTTGCCAATCGTATAGCATGGAGAAGAGCAAGGTCAAGTTTGCTCGCTTTACTCGAAGTTCCCTGACATGGGATACTGCCCCGACAAGGAAACAACAGAGTGAAAGCGCCGGAAACGATAGATCTACAGCGGCGGATAGCGGAAATCGCCGAAATACTCCTTCCCCTTTGGCCTGACGAGAGACCGCTCATACATTCGTCGAGCTGCTTCGAGCTTCTCTGCGCGGTGATCTTGAGCGCCCAGTGCACCGACGACCAGGTCAACGCGGTGACCCCCTCCCTCTTCTCAGCTTACCCTGATGCTAGGGAGATGGCGCTGGCAGAAGCCGAGGATGTGGAGCGCCTCATACGATCGGTTGGATTTTATCATACCAAGGCCAGGCACCTGGTGCTCAGCGCCCGCAAAATCATAGCCGAGCATGGGGGAAAGGTCCCCTCGAGGATGGAGGAACTGCTCTCCCTGCCCGGGGTGGGCAGGAAAACCGCCAACCTGGTCATTTCCAGCTGTTTCGGCGTGCCTGGTATCATCGTCGACACCCATGTGTCCAGGCTCGTCTACAGGCTCGGGATTCACGACAACCGGGACCCTGAAGCCATAGAGATAAAAATCAGGGAGAACCTTGAGGAATCCCGGCACACCGCCTTTTCGCATGCCCTCAACAGGCAAGGAAAGTACATATGCAGGGCGAGGAATCCCGCGTGTCTTTCGGATCCCTCCTCCTGCCCCCTGGAGAAGCTCTGCCCACGCCGGGGGCTTTAGGGAGAAAGCCTGAAGGAACCGGGGAAAAAGCTTTCCCGTCGGCCTAGGCATAATCGCGTCGCTTGAATCCGCTCTTCAGGTCATGGACGTCCATCCGGTATGGAAGAAAGGCAGGCCACCGCCGAACATGAAGATCCGGTAGCTCGCTTAGCCAGGGAGCGATTCGGCATCGATTACTTATTTCCGCTCCAGCGGATGGCGGTGGCAGGAGTGCTCGACGGGGCCGCGAGCGAGGAACCGGTCCGCCAAATGATCCTCTTTCCCACGGGATTCGGCAAAAGCCTCTGCTTCCAGCTTCCCGCCCTTATCGCCCCCGGCCCCAGCCTTGTCGTCTATCCTCTTCTTGCCCTCATGAACGACCAGAGGCGAAGCCTTGAAAAAAGAGGGATTCCCTGCGCTGTCTTCAGGGGTGGAATGGAAAACGCCGAAAGGGAGAACGGCATTCAGGCGCTGAGAGAAGGCAGGATAAAAATCGGCATCACCAACCCCGAATGCCTCAGCTCTCCAGGCCTGGCCAGACTCGTCGACACCCTGGAAGTATTCCACCTGGCCATCGATGAAGCCCACTGCGTAAGCGAATGGGGCGAAAGCTTCAGGCCGGCTTACCTAAGGCTGGGGGATTGCATAAGGAGGATAAAGCCCAAGGTGGTGAGCGCCTTCACCGCCACAGCCAGCCCACAGGTCGGCGAGGCGATAGCCAGGTATCTTTTCGGCGACGGCGGATACTCGCTCATCACCGCCGATATGGATAAGCCCAATATCCGTTACTCAGTCGTACCGAGCGTCTCGCCCCGGCACAGCCTGATCAAGCTGCTGGATGCCCTGCCCAGGCCTCTTATCGTTTTCGACCAATCCAGGCCCGGCGTAAGGCTTCTGTGCGAATTCATAAGCAACCGGGGCATACAGGAGGTAAAGTTCTACCACGCCGGGCTTTCCAGGGAGGAAAAGGAAGCCGTGGAGGAGTGGTTCATGAAATGCGAAAACGGAATCCTGGTCAGCACCTGCGCTTATGGGATGGGCGTCGACAAGAAAAATATCCGCTCCGTCGTCCACTATTCGGCGCCGCCCTCGGTGGAAGCCTATATCCAGGAATCCGGCAGGGCCGGGCGGGACGGGGACATCGCCAGGGCCGTGCTTATAAAGGACCTATGGAAGGAGGAACTCAGGCCGAAGCGCAAGCCGGAACGCCGGCCGGAGGATTTAGGAACGGTTCTTGTGCCCGGCCGCGATCTCGGAGGCGCTGATTCCGGGACGCAGCGCGATCTCGAGGGCGCAGTCTCCGGTGTGCGGCGCGATGCCGCGAGTCTAGCCGCCGCTGCCAGGGAAGCCCGTAAAAAGGCCTTCATGGAATACGGAAGCTCCATGGTCTGCCGGCGGGCAAGCCTTCTTTCCTTGATGGGGGGAGAGCTTAGCTCACCCTGCTCTGGCTGCGATGTCTGCGACGGAAGCGCCGCGGCCGAAGCCGATGGCCTGGCCGAGCTCCGCGGTTTCTTTTCGGCGAACCGGTTCCGCTTCGGAAAAGGGAAGTGCCTGAGGCTTCTATGCGGGGCGGCGCCGGGGCAAGCGGGTGTGGGTGCGATGCAGGCGGCGGAAGAGGGGTGGAACCTCGAGGAGCCCCCCGCCTGCCCCGGCGCCGGGCTTCTAGCCGACTGGGACAGGGATGAAGTCGATGCCCTGCTCACAGGCGCCTTGGCGAAGGGAATGCTGAGGCAGGGCTCATGGCTGTACGGAAGGAAAAGACTAGGCCTGGCCCACCCCGAAAGGCGCTTTCGCCCTTGAAGTGTAGCGATTTTGACCATATCATGTAGCGTAAGGAAACAAATGCATGACCAGCTATAAAAACCTTGACGAATGCACGGCTTTTAAAAAATTGGAAAGCCTTCCGAAAGTTGATGTCGCCGGCATCCTCAGTCCTGAGCGCATCGGTGCGTCAATTATGGAGATGGCCGCGGGACTTAGCTTCTCCTATGCCGCGGCTCCGGTGGATAAGGCAATCATCGACTGCCTCGAGGACCTCGCGGGGGAGCAGCAGCTCTTGGAAAAATACCGCGCGCTTCTATCGGGAGAGGTGATGAACACGGGCGAAGGACGCAAGGTTCTGCATCACCTGGCCAGGGGAAGGCTCGGAGATGGTTTTAAGAATACGGAAGCCGACCTGAGGGCATTCTACGAAGAGGAGCGCATCAAGGCGGCGGATTTCGCCCGAGCGGTGCATGCCGGCACGATCCGAGGATCTACCGGAAAGATCCTCCGGAACGCCGTGCAAATTGGCATCGGCGGCTCCGACCTCGGCCCCAGGGCGGCCTGCATCGCGCTGGAACGCTGGGCAAAGGCCGAGGGCAGGCAAAAAATGAAGGCTGCCTTCATTTCCAATGTCGACCCCGATGACGCTGATTTTGTGCTCCGCTCCATTGACCTTGAGACGAGCCTCTTCATTCTCGTTTCCAAGAGCGGCACGACCCAGGAAACCTTAGCCAACGAAACGCTGGTAAGGACCAGGTTGGAAGCCGCCGGGCTGGACAGTTCCAGGCACATAGTCGCGGTGACCAGCAAGACAAGCCCCCTGGCTCAGAATCCGGGCTTCCTGGCCAGCTTCTTCATCGACGATTTCATCGGCGGTCGCTATTCCACATCCAGCGCCGTAGGCGGGGTTATTCTGTCCCTGGCCTACGGACCTGAATGCTTCGAAGAATTCCTCCAAGGCGCCCACGCCATGGACAGGGCGGCGCTGGAGCCTGAGCTGCGACGCAACGCTCCCCTTCTGGACGCCATGATCGGCCTCTACGAGCGCAACATCCTGGGCTTTCCCTCCACTGCCGTTCTGCCCTACGCCGAAGCCCTCTCCCGCTTTCCCGCACATCTCCAGCAGCTGGACATGGAATCCAACGGCAAGTCAGTGAATCGGGACGGAAAACCATTGGCCTATAAAACCGGTCCCGTGGTGTTCGGCGAGCCGGGGACCAACGGCCAGCATTCATTCTACCAGCTTCTCCACCAGGGAACCGACATCGTTCCCCTTCAATTCATCGGCTTCGCGGAAAACCAGATGTCCGCTGACATCCTCTCCATGGGAACAAGTTCCAGGCAGAAACTCGCGGCCAATCTCCTGGCCCAGGTCGTAGCCTTCGCCAGAGGAAAGGAAGACGGCAACCCCAACAAGCGATTCGCCGGCGCGAGACCTTCCACCATGATCCTCGGAACGCGGCTCGGGCCCGAACAGCTAGGAGCGCTTTTCTCCCACTTCGAAAACAAGATCATGTTCCAAGGCTTCGCCTGGAACATCAACTCCTTCGACCAGGAAGGAGTCCAGCTGGGGAAGGTGCTAGCCAATAAAATGCTTTCCATAATGCAGGGCGAAAAAAGCGATGATTCGGTGCTCAAGGCTATGGCCAAGGCAGCTGGCTTCCTGGAATGATGGATCAACCTAAAGACTCGAACCTGATCGCCTTTACCGGCGGCGGCACAGGCGGGCACATCTATCCCGGCCTGGCCGTGGTTCAAGCGCTCCGCCTGAAAGGTTTCCAGGGAAAAATCATATGGATCGGCTCCAAAAAGGAGCTGGACAGGAGGATCGTGGAGGCCGAAGGCCTAGAATACCGGGGGATCAGCGGAGGCAAGCTGAGAAGGTCCTTTTCCATCGAGAACCTGTCTGACGTCTTCAAGGTGGTCTCGGGGTACTACGAAGCCAGGAAGCTTTTCTCTGAGCTGAAGCCCGTCTTCCTTTTTTCCAAGGGCGGCTATGTGAGCGTCCCTCCCTGCAAGGCCGCGGCCTCCTTGGGCGTCCCCTACTTCACCCACGAGTCGGATGTCAGTCCGGGCTTGGCCACGAGACTGAACGCAGGGAAAGCCGAAAAAATTCTACTCAGTTGGAGCGAAGGCGCGAGGGATTTTTCCGATGCATGGAAACGAAAGACCGAGGTGGTGGGCAATCCTGTCCGTCCGAGCTTGCTGGAAGGCGAGGCGGCGAAGGCAAGACGAGATCTGGGGATTCCCGAGGGAATCCCGGTGATCCTCTGCCTCGGGGGCAGCCAAGGATCGCAGCAGGTCAACGAGCTTGTGCAGGCGCTGCGGCCCGCCTTCGCCGGCAAGGCCTTCATCGTGCACCAGACAGGCAAGGAACTCTTCGATTCCGTTCCTCCACCGAGGAGGGACCCATTCTATCTCGCCTTGCCCTATATCGGTGAGGAAATGCGGGACATAATGGCCCTCGCCTCGGTGGTGGCGGGCCGCGCCGGCGCCGGAACGGTTTGGGAATCCGCCGCCCTGGGCAAGCCCATGGTGCTCATCCCTTTGGCCGGCAGCGGCACCAGGGGAGATCAGGTGGAAAATGCCGCGATGGTCGAGAAGGCGGGGGCAGGCCTGAGTCTCGTCGGCGAAAAGCTTAGCCCCGGGCTCCTCGCCAAGGCGCTCGACGCCTACCTCCTCGATTCCGATGCCCGGGCCAAAGCTCAAGCCGCGGCCCTCTCCCTCGCCAGGATACGACGTCCTGACGGCAGCTGGGCGGCTTCGGCCGACCATATCGCCCAACTTATACTCGATAGGCTGGCCACGAGCCGAGGAGGAGTCCGATGAGCGTCATGGATTGGATTTTCACGGGTATCGTCGTAATTTTAGCCGTACGCTGTTTTTCCCGGGGTTTCGTAAGGGAACTCCTTTCCGTGGCCGCCTACGCTGTGGGCCTATTCTCGGGCCTCATGTTTTCAAATAGCCTGATCGACCTGGCAGCCACACGGCTGGGGATTGGCGGTTGGCCGCCCACCCTGCTGTATGTTCTGGCCTTCATCGTCTGCTTTATTCTGGGATTCCTCGTCATGAAATTGATAGCGAAGCTCCTTCACGAGGGTCTGGAAGCAGCGAAGCTGGACGTGGTCGACAAGATTCTTGGCCTGATACTAGGAATCGGCGAAGGGCTTGTCGTCGTGTCCCTACTGCTGCTCGTCCTGGATATGCAGGACTTTTTCGACGTTGAGGGGCTTCTCTCCGGCTCCCTCTTCGCCACGACGATTCTTCCCATAATCGGCCCGACCATTCAGGAAAGCCTCAAGCCGGCCCTGGAGCGGCAGCAAGACGCGATCAAGCTGCAGGATATATTCAGGAAGCAATAGTGTACGAGAATATCATCGGCCAGGACGAGGTCTGCAAGGCTCTGGCGAACGAAATAAGCCGGGACTCCCTACCGCCCGCCCTGCTCTTCTCGGGGCCGCCGGCTTCTGGCAAGCTGACCGCCGCCCTCGAGACGGCCAGGCTGCTTTCCTGCAGAGAACAAGGGGCATGGAACTGCTCCTGCCCTGACTGCGCCATGCACAGGAGGCTCGGGCATCCGGATCTCCTCCTCTTCGGCGCCCGCAGCCTTCCCGAGGAGATCAGCGTAGCCAAGGAATTCCTTTTCCGCCTTCCATCCCAGTCTTCCGCCTATTTTTTTCTCCGTTCCCTGGGGAAACTCGGCGCCAGGTTCAATCCAGCCCTCTGGGCTTCGGAGGAAAGCAAGCTAGGCAAGGCCTCGGCTTTGGTCGAATCCATGAACGAGGCCGCGGATAGGATCGACCCCGCTACCATCGGGACGCAGCTTGCCCCCGAGACGGTCAAGGCCGTGGAATCGGCTTACTCCGACGCCCTCGCCCTCGAGCTTCTGGCGCCGGAGGCTCCGGTATTCATGCTGAGAAATATGCGAATCTGGGCTCAGCTTGCGCCTATGGGCAAGCGCAGGACGGTGATACTGGAAAACGCCGATAAAATGCAGGACTCCGCGCGAAACGCGATGCTCAAAATTCTGGAAGAACCGCCGGATACCGTACGCTTTATACTATTGACCAGTAGAAGGGCTTCCATGCTCGCGACCGTGATCTCCAGGGCGCGCATTTATTCCTTCAAGCCCAGGGATGGCGAAACCTCAGCCCTGATATTGCAAAGAGTACTCAAGACAGACGAGAGGGCCGATAGCCTCAAGGCCTTTTACGAATCCCGGATGCCCTTCTCGCCGGTCCAGGCGCGGTCATTGGCCGAAAAGATGATAGGAGCGATCCTGATCGACACAGGCTGGGAGCGGGAAGAGCTGGGCGAGTATGGCCAAAGCCTTGTAGACCTTGCTTCGGACTCAAAGCAGGACGTGGCGAGCGTCTTGGATGAAGCATCTCAGCAGACGAAGGGATTCGGCGCCCGGGACAAGGCCATGGCCGGCTCCTTCGTCCGCTTTCTGCGCGCCATGACTACGGTGTTTTCCGAGCTGCTTCGGGAATCGGCGGGGAACAAGCCCTTGCTGGCCGGGATAGACCGATGGTCGGCCCGAGTCAGGGAAGCGGCGATCCAGTTCGGTTCCTACAACCGCAATCCCGATTTTCTTGCCCGGCTTCTCGCCGAATCATTCAAGGACGATATGGCGGGTCTCAAGCCTTATCACGCAGCAGGCGGCGACAATGCCGGCCTTCCAGGGAGCTCAGAAAAGCGATGAAAGCCTCATTCATGGGAAAGGCCTTATCAAGGGCAGACAAGCTTACGAAGGATCAGCTGCTCAGCCTGTTCAAGGAACTCCTGGCATCCAATGAAAGACTCGAAGCCGCCCTGCAATCCATGTTCGACGGTATACTGGTATGCAACCTGGACCACGTGCCCGTTCTCATAAACAAGACGGCGGAGCGCATCCTGCGCATCCAGAGCTCCGAGAGCCAGGCACCGCTTTGGCAGTCCATAAACGACGAGGAACTCAAGGACTTTTTCTACAAAGCGCTCACGTCGGAAGAGACTATCCTGGGCCAGGAGTTCGCCCTCCAGTCCTCATCCGGAACCAGAATCATCGCCATAAGCCTTTCGGCCCTGCTCTCGGGAGAAAAAATCGCAGGCACGATCATCCATGTAGAGGACATAACCGAAAAAAGGAAAAAGGAAACCCAGCTGAGGAGAGCCGAAAGCCTGGCAGCCCTCACGACCCTGGCCGCGGGAGTTGCGCACGAAATCAACAACCCCCTAGGCTCCATATCGATCCGTATCCAGCTTCTTGAAAAGTTGCTGAAGAGCCCCGAGCCCGATCGCGCAGCGATGACGAAGCACCTGGGTGTGGTCAAGCAGGAAATGGAGCGGCTCAAGCAGATCGTGGTCGATTTCCTCTTCGCCGTGCGGCCGATGGATGTCCAGCTCCTGAGCGAAAACCCCGGACCGATAATCCTGGAAGTAGCCGATTTGGTCGAACCCGAGGCTGAGCGCTTCGGTATCGAGCTGAATCTGTCGATCCCTTCGGACCTGCCCAAGATCCTAATGGACAAGCGGCTCATAAAGCAGGCCTTGCTCAACCTCATCAAGAACGCCATGGCGGTGATGCCTCAGGGCGGCAAGCTCGGCATAATCGCCGAACTTGGCCAGGACGAGCTGCGGATATCGATATCCGATACCGGAACGGGCATTCCCGAAGAACTGCTCACCAAGATATTCGAGCCCTATTTTACCACGAAAAAGAACGGCACCGGCTTGGGGCTCACGATAACCTTCAAAATCATTAAGGAGCACTCCGGCGACATCAGCCTGGAGTCCAAGGAGGGCGAGGGATCGACCTTCACGATCCATCTGCCCATTCCCCAGAAAGAGAAAAAATTCCTGCCCAGCTGGGAGGATAAGGCGACCCAGGCCGGATCGCAGTCGGAGGAATAGATGCAGTCCACGATTCTCATCGTCGACGACGAAAAAAACATAAGGGACGGCCTGGCCGAGGCTTTCTCCCTGGAGGGTTACGCTACTCTGGCGGCCCAGGACGGGCAGGAAGCCCAGAACATCCTTGACGATCACTATGTCGACCTGGTCGTGACGGACCTCAAAATGCCAAAGGTTTCCGGCATGGAGCTTCTCCAGTATATCAAGCGCCGCTGGCAGAGCATTCCGGTCATCATCATCACAGCCCACGGGGATATAAGCGAGGCGGTGGCGGCCATGCAGTATGGGGCCTTGGAGTTCATCACCAAGCCCCTGGACCTCGACCATTTGCTCAAGCTGACCAAGAACGCCCTGGAAATCCGCGAGCTTTCCATAAAAAATCAGGAGCTCCGGGAGGAGGTTCTGGCCCAGCAGCGTATAAGCTCTATCATCGGCAAGAGCCAGGCGATGCGTAAAATCTTCGACCTGGTGCGAAAAGTGGCGCCCACCAAGGCTTCTGTCCTCATCACCGGCGAATCGGGGGTAGGCAAGGAACTCATCGCCGACGCCATCCACAACCTCTCGCCACGGCGAGACAAGCCCCTCGTCAAGGTCCACTGCGCCGCCCTGGCCGAGAGCCTTCTGGAAAGCGAGCTTTTCGGCCATGAAAAGGGAGCTTTCACGGGAGCCCAGGCCCGCAAGCGCGGACGATTCGAGATGGCTGATACGGGGAGCCTTTTCCTGGACGAGATAGGCGAGATCAACCAGAATGTCCAGATCAAGATTCTCAGGGTGCTCCAGGAGCGCAAGTTCGAACGCGTAGGCGGGGAATCCACCCTTGAGGTGGACGTGCGCTTCATCGCCGCTACCAACAAGGACTTAAAGCTGGAGATCGAGGAAGGCCGCTTCAGGGAAGACCTCTATTACAGGCTCAACGTTGTGAATATCCACGTCCCGCCCTTAAGGGAACGACGCGAGGACATCCCGCTCCTGGCGGCCACCTTCCTTCACGAATTCTCCCAGGAAAACGAAAAGGATATCGAAGGGTTCGAGACCAGGGCTAAGCAGGCCCTTTTCGCCTACGACTGGCCGGGCAACGTCCGAGAGCTCCGCAACTGCATAGAAAGCGCCGTAGTGATGGCCTCCGGCCGATTCATCGCCATGGAGGACCTTCCGCCGGGGCCGCGTTCCACCCAGGAGAAAAAGGAGATCCATGTACCAGCCCTCTCCAGCATGGCGGAAGCCGAGAAGATTCTCATTGCCGAAACCCTGGCTATGTTGGGGTGGAATAAGACGAAGACCGCCGAGGTCCTCAAGATAGGACGCAAAACCCTTTACCAAAAAATCGACGAATACGGGATCGCCCAGGCCGCGGAGCAGGCCTAGCTAGGCCCAGGTATGGTTCTGCGGCAAAGGGCGCACAACCGGCTTGCCCGGGGTGATTGCGCCGCGAAGGGCTAGAGTCGGTATTAAAACAAGCCCTTGCGCCGGCTCGTGAGTTTTGCCCTCAGCCTTATTATCGCCTTTGTATGGAGCTGGCTTATCCTCGATTCGGTCACTTCAAGGATCTGTCCGATCTCCCTGAGGGTGAGATTTTCATAATAATAGAGGACTAGAACCTTCTTTTCCTTCTCGGGCAGCTCGTTGATAGCCTGCACGATTACCCTTCGGATCTCTTCTTTTTCTACCCTGGAGTCCGGGTTCAGGCCCCGGGGCGACTCGATGCTGTCGCCGATGCAGAGTTTTTCGTTATCCCCCGACGAGTTCCAGATATCGTTGAGGGAAAGGATGACCGTCGAGGAAATCTTGCTCATAAGCCTGGAAAAATCTTCTTCAGGAAGACTCATGGATTCGGCGATCTCGGTATCCGAGGCCGGCCTGCCGAGCCGGGCCTCCAACAGCATTACCGCCTGCTCGATCTCCTTGGCTTTCTGCCGCACCGAGCGAGGCACCCAGTCCATCTCCCTCAGGTGGTCGTACATCGCGCCCCTGATCCTGGTGACGGCGTAGGTCTTGAACTTTACGTGCTTGCAAGGATCGAACTTCTCAATCGCGTCGAAGAGACCGAAGACGCCGTAGCCTACCAAATCGTCGTACTCCACCGAGGAAGGCAGGTTGACAGCCACCTTGCCGGCCACGTATTTGACCAGGGGGGCGTACTGCTCGACCAGTCTGTCTCTGATCCGATGATCCCGGCTCTCCTGGTATTGTTTCCAGAGGCGGGCTTCCCGGGCTTCGGAGGAGTCGTCGATGATGAGGTCGTGCAATTCTGTGGTTTCCATGGCTGATCGGCCCTCCTATCACAAGATGTATTTGCTCAAATCCTGCCTTTCGGCGTAATCCTTGAATCGTCCGTCCACATAGGCGCTGTCAATGACGAGTTTCTGGCCAGACAGGGTGTCCGCCTCGAAGGAGACTTCTTCCAAAAGCCGCTCCAGAACAGTGTGGAGCCTGCGGGCTCCGATATTCTCGGTCTTGGTGTTTGCGGCGGCGGCTATCTCCGCGATCCGCCTGATAGCCTCTGGCTCGAATTCGAGCTCGAGGTTTTCGGTGGCCATGAGCTGTGTATACTGGCTCACCAAGGCGTTCTTGGGTTCCACGAGAATGCGTTCGAAGTCCTTGTCCGTGAGGGCCGTGAGCTCCACCCTGATGGGGAAACGGCCCTGGAGCTCGGGGATGAGATCCTGAGGCTTGGAGACGGTGAAGGCGCCGGCGGCTATGAAGAGAATGTGGGTAGTGTCCACGGGGCCCCATTTGGTGTTGACCGTGGTGCCCTCGACGATGGGAAGGAGGTCTCGTTGCACGCCTTCCCTGGAAACGTCGATGCCCGAGGAGCCCCTGCCCTCCCTTGTGGCGATCTTGTCGATCTCGTCCAGAAAGACGATGCCCGATTCCTGGACCCGCCTGCGGGCTTCCTGGGCCGCTTTGTCCGGATCGACGAGCTTGTCCATTTCCTCGGCCTCGACGATGGGCCTGGCCTCGGCGACGCTCATCGTCTTCTTTTTCTTTTTGCCGCCGAAGATGTTGCCGATGCTTCCCAGCGCCACGCCCATTTCCTCCATCTGTGTGCCGGCGAATAGTTCCATGGTAGGCGGGGCGGCGCTCACCGTCAGTTCCAGCTCCCTGGACTCGAGTTTGCCTTCGCGAAGCAGTTTGCGGAATTTTTCCCTGGTTTCGTTGGGCGGCAGGGGAGATACAAGGGTGGCTTGGGTGGAACCCAGGGGTTCGACGGAGTTGGAAAGCCCGGGCAAAAGGAGATCCAGAAGACGTTCTTCTGTCCGTCTCGCGGCTTCAGCCTCCACCTGCACCCGCATTTCCTCCTTGACCATGGCGACGCCCGCCGCCATGAGGTCCCGCACCATCGACTCCACATCCCTCCCCACGTAGCCCACCTCGGTGAACTTCGTCGCCTCCACCTTGATGAAAGGAGCGCCGCAGAGCTTGGCTAGGCGGCGGGCTATCTCAGTCTTGCCCACGCCCGTGGGACCCATCATGAGGATGTTCTTCGGGGCGATCTCTTCCCGCTGCTCCTCGGTGAGGCGCTGCCGCCTCATGCGGTTGCGCAGCGCTATGGCAACCGACCTCTTGGCCTCGGCCTGGCCGATGATATAGGTGTCCAGGGCCTCGACGATTTTTCGTGGGGTCAGGTCGGAAAAATCGGGGGAGCTCATATTTCCTCCACGACGATCTTGTCGTTGGTGTAAATGCAAATGCTTCCGGCTATTTCCAAGCTTTTTCGCGCGATGTCGACGGCGCTGAAAGCGGCCGCCCTGTCGCTGATCCCCTTCTCGGCCAAGCGCCGCTCGAGCTGCCTGGACGCCTCCAGGTACGCCAGGGCGGCCGCGTAGGCGTATGGCCCGCCCGAGCCTATGGCCACCGCGTCCTCCGCCGGATCGACCACGTCGCCGGTGCCCGAGAGCAAAAGGGATTTCTTGGCGTCAGCGACGAGGAGCATGGCTTCGAGCTTCCTGAGGATCTTGTCCGTGCGCCAATCCTTGGCCAGCTCCACCGCCGCCCTGGTGAGGTCGCCGCCGTATTCCTGGATCTTCACCTCGAAATGCTCGAGAAGGGCGAAGGCGTCCGCCGTGGCGCCGGCGAAGCCGCAGAGCACCTTGCCTCCATAGATCGAGCGCACCTTTCGGGCGTTGCTCTTCATGACAGTCTGGCCCATCGTCACCTGGCCGTCGCCCGCCATGGCGACGCGGCCGTCCTTGCGCACGACGAGCACCGTCGTGGAACGTATCTTCATCCTCTTATCCATATCAACGCTCCTTGGCCCCGTGGGGGTGGGCCAGCTCGTAGACCTTGCGCAGGCGCTCCATGTCCACGTGGGTATAAACCTGAGTGGTGGAGATGCTGGAATGCCCCAGCATTTCCTGCACCACCCTGATGTCCGCCCCCGCGGCTACCAGCTGGGTCGCGAAACTATGTCTGAAGGCATGTGGCGAAAGTGCTTTCTTGAAATTCGAAGCCCCTTTTCTTTTTTCCACTATTTTTTCAAGGCCCCGAACCGAAAGCGGCGAGCCGCGTCGATTGACGAAGAGCTTGCAGTGATCCTCTGCCTTGAGCATTTGCAGTCTCGCCGCTCTCATGGGCAGGTAGCGGGAAAGCGCCTGGCAGGCCATGCGCCCCAGAAAAACCACTCTTTCCTTAGAACCCTTCCCCACCACCCTGATCATCGAACCTGAAAGATCGATCCTATCCAACCTCATGCCGACGATCTCCGAAGCCCGGCAGCCCGTACTGTAAAGGACCTCGAAAAGCGCCCTGTCCCTGAGGTCGGAAAAGCCCGAGCCCTGGATGGATTCCATCAATTTGTCGGCTTCGTCCTCGAACATGAAGCGAGGGAGGGAACGAGCCGAAGAGAGGTTTTCCACTTCTCTCCCTGGATCCGAAAGCAAGGAACCGAAGCGCGTGCGGTAACGATAGTATCCCCGGATCGTCGAGAGAGCGCGGTTCACGCTCGAAGCTGCCTTACCCTCCATGACGAGGCTTCCGGCGAAGCCGCGGATCTCCTGAGCCCCGGCCGCATCAAGGTCCCGGGAGCCCAGGAACGCTTCATAGCGTTCAAGGTCGTCCCTGTAGACCCGCAGGGTGCGCTCCGAGAGGCCCCGTACCGATTCGAGATAAGCCAGGTAGTCCTCGATCTTCTTATCCATTCATTCCTCCGCCTTCTCTTCATCCCGGGAATGAAGGTAGTCGCAGGAGGGATTGATGCACGCCTTGTGGGTCCCCGAAACCTTGTCGCTCTTCTCGACCAGGAACCAGCCGCACTTGGGGCAGAGCTTGTCCGTGGGCTTGTCGTAGGTGACGAAGTCGCAGGCGGGATAACGGTTGCAGCCGTAGAATAGTTTCCGCTTTCCCTTGGGATTTTTCCGTTCCACTATGTCGCCTCCGCATTTGGGGCAGACGGCGATGGGAATGCTCTTGGTGTTCTTGCAGGCGGGAAAACCCGAACAGGCGAGGAAGAAGCCGAAGCGTCCCAGCTTCTTGACCATAGGCTTTCCGCAGCGTTCGCAATCGATGTCGGTGGTTTCGTCCAGCTGGCCTTTCTTGCTGGAAAGTGTGGACATGACTTCGTCGAGCTTGCCCTTGAAGGGAAAGTAGAATTCTTTCATGGCCTGGACCCAGTCGGCTTTTTCGTCCTCGACCTTGTCCAGAAGGCTTTCCATCTGGGCGGTGAAACCTGCTCCGATAACCTCTGGGAAGAATTCGGAGAGGATGTCGGATATCATCCGCCCCAGGGTCGTGGGGGCCAGCTGCTTGGATTGCCGGGAAACGTAGTACCGTTCCAGAAGCGTGCTGATCGTGGGGGCGTAGGTCGAGGGCCTTCCGATGCCTAGTTCCTCCAGGGCCTTGATTATCGTCGCGTCGGTATAGCGAGAAGGACCTTGGGTAAAATGCTGGGAAGCAGAGATCTTCTCGACCCCGAGGCTCTGGCCGGCTTCGAGAGCGAGGCTGTGGCTGGCCTTTTCCTCCTTCGACGCCGAAAGCTTGATCACCTTATAGAAACCTTCCTCGACATAGGCGGAGGCCGAAGCCCTGAAAATCCCCTCGCCTATCGCGATATCGGCGGTGACGACCCGCACCAAGGCCGGGACCATCTGGGAGGCCATGAAACGCTCCCAGACAAGGGTGTAGAGCTTGAGCTCGTCCTTCTGCAGATAGGCGGCCACCGAATCGGGGGTATTGGCGACGCTGGTTGGCCGAATCGCCTCGTGGGCGTCCTGGGACTGTTTGCCGGCGCTGTAGCGCTGGGCGGACGTAGGCAGCTGCGCGGGGTAATGCTCGGCCAGCCAGGTCCTGGCCTCTTCGAGGGCCGTCTCGGCTATGCGGGTGGAATCGGTTCTCATGTAGGTGATGAGCCCGCTGCGCCGCGACCCGAGGTTGACGCCTTCGTAGAGCACTTGGGCTATCTGCATGGTCTTCTTGCTGGTGAAGCCCAGCCTGTTCGCGGCGGTCTGCTGGAGAGTCGAGGTGGTGAAGGGAGGCTTGGGCCGGACAACGCGCTCCGCGCTCCTGATGTCGGTCACGGAGGCCGGTTTTCCTTCCAGGGCGACGACCACGCGCTTCGCTTTCTCCTCGTCTCCCAGCCGGGGTTTTCTGCCCTTGAAGAGCGCGAGGTCTGCTTTTATGCCCGCCTTCGCCGCCTTGAGCGAGGCTTCGACGGTCCAGAATTCCTCGGGGATGAAGGATTCGACTTCCTTCTCCCGGTCGCATATCAGCTTGAGGGCCGCTGATTGCACCCTTCCGGCGCTGAGTCCGTTCTTGACCTTTTTCCAGAGCAGGGGCGAAAGGTTGTAGCCCACCAGCCTGTCCAGGACGCGGCGGGCTTTCTGGGCGTCCACCTTGGAGATATCGAGGGGCCTGGGCGCCTTTACGGCGTCCCTCACCGCCGCCTGGGTTATTTCGTTGAAAGCCACGCGCTTGATGGGAAGGCCGGGGATTTTTTCCTCCAGATGCTTGCCGATCAGGTAGGCTATGGCTTCCCCTTCCCGGTCGGGGTCTGATGCCAGGAGGACGGATTCGGATTTTTTCGCTTCGGCCACCAGTTCCTTGAGCACCCCGGCCCTGCCTCTGATGGTCAGGTACTCAGGCTCGAAGCCTTGGTCGACGTCGACGCCGATCCTGGACTTTGGCAGGTCGATGAGGTGCCCCATGGAGGCCAGGACCTTATAGGAGGGGCCGAGGTATTTCTCTATGGTTTTGGCCTTGGCCGGGGATTCGACTATCACCAGGTTTTTTCCCCCCGAAGTCTTGGCCGGCGTCGCCTTTTTAACGGCCTTAGAGGCCTTGCTCGACGCCGCTTTGGCCGGCTTGGCCGCCTTCGCGGTCTTGGAAGCCTTGGTAGAGGCTTTCGCCTTGGCCGACTTGGCCGACTTCGCGGAACCGGTTATTTTAGCCGCCTTCGCGGACTTGTTGGTCTTATCCATGTTGCTTCATCTCCTCTTCCTGCCTTCTGGCGGAAGTCTCATCGTGCCGGCCTCCGCAGGAGGACCATTCGGCAATAATGTCACCGGCGGTCGCTATCGCCATCGCACCTTCTTCGATCAGGGCTGCGCAGCCCGAGTTCCTCGTCCCGCCGAGGCAGGCTTGGTGAACAAAAACGTCCCGCCCCTCGCTCAACGCATGTTCGGCGGTGATGAGGGCTCCCGAACCCTCCGGCGCCTCGACCACCACGCAGGACCGGGCAAGGCCGGCGATGATCCTGTTCCGCTCGGGAAAGCGGTACCGGCGTATTTGCGTTTCCGGCGGATTCTCCGTCAGCAGGCAGCCGCCTTCGTCGAGAATTCTGGCCGCCAGGCCGCGATTAGTCGCGGGATAAACCGAATCCATGCCGCCCGGCAAGACGGCGAGGGTCTTGGCTTTTCCGCGAAGGCCGCCCCTGTGAGCTGCGGAGTCTATTCCCAATGCCAACCCCGACACCACCGAAACCCCCTTCGAGGAAAGCTCTTCCGCCAGGCCGAAAGCGGCCCTGAGTCCTCTTCCGGTGGCCGCCCTGGTCCCCACCAAGGCGACGCAGGGAATCTCTGCGTCGGGCAGCTTTCCCCGCACGTAGAGGCCGAAAGGAGGCCTGTACGTCTCCCTGAGCTGGGGAGGATAGCGGGGGTCGTCGACGCCCACGAAAGCGATGCCTCTGAGAGCCAGGAACTCCTCGTCCCGCTTCGCCTGCTCCAGGCAGGTCGCCGGAACCCAGGCTTCCCGGCTGAGAGAACGCAGGATAAGGCCCTCCAGCTCAGGAAGTTCCATGCGTGAAAGCTCCGTAGCAGAAACGATCCCCCGTGACAAAAGGAGCTTTTCGTGGCTCCTAAGAAAGTCCATGCGGGCGATGGCCAGGGCGATAAGCAGAGTTTCTGGGCCTTGGGCCTTAGGTTCCGGCACGAGGGCTGAATCCTGGAAGAGCGCGAGAATACGGGGATGTTTCCACTGTTTCATTCTCATCCTCCGCAGATGTGAACGCTCCGTCCTGGGATTCATGCTTCCGAAACCTCCTTTTTATAACCTCAGAAACGTTAGGATCGGGGAAAATATTCCCTGTGATAGCTCTGGAGAGCCTCTTCCTCGATATGGGTATAGATCTGGGTGGTGGAGATATCGCTATGCCCCAAAAGTTCCTGCACAGTTCTCAGATCTGCCCCCCCGGCCAACAAATGGGTGGCGAAGCTATGCCTGAACGTATGGACCTTGGCCGAGACGCCAGCCACGCTCCGTATGCCCGCAAAGCGCTTCCAGATGCCCTTGCGCGAAATGCCCTCGCCCTCCTGGTTGAGGAAGACGAGGTCGGATTTCCTTTTCTTCTCCAGGGAAGGCCTGCCCTCATCGAGGTAGCGTTTCAGCCAGGAATAGGCATCGTCGCCGAAGGGTATGATCCTCTCTTTTTTCCGCTTGCCCACGACCCGCAGGAGCTTCTCCTTCATGTAAAGCCGGTCGAAGCTCAAAGACGCCGCCTCGGATATCCTCAGGCCGCAGGAATAGATAAGCTCGAACAGCGCCCTGTCCCTGAGGCCGTTGGGCGTCGAGAGATCGATGCTGTCCAGGAACCTGTCCACCTCCTCGGGCCGCAGGACATCGGGGAGACTGCGTTCCTGCCGGGGTGTGCGTATCAACTGGGAAGGATCGTCGCGGCGCAGTCCTTCCATCTTCATGAATTTGTAGAGGGAATGGAGGCTGGCCACGAGTCTCGCCATGGTCGTCCTGGACAGGCCATGCCTCTGCCTGAAGACAAGGAAAGACAGAAGATCCTCCCCGTCGGCCCCTTGGGGATTTTTCCCCCGTTCGGCCAGGAAGCGTTCCAGGTTTTCAAGCTCCCGCAGATAGCTTTCGGCGGTGAGGGCCGATCGCTTTCTCACCAGCAGCAGGTGAGCCCTGTAGCTGGCTCCAAGCTCCGTCAAAGCTTCGCCCCTACCCTTTCGGTTCCGAACTTCTTTTCCCGCAAGATCGTGGGGATGTCGAGCTCGTCGCCTTCGGCGGCGTTTTCGAAGCTGTAGCCCTTAGCCTGGGAAGGCCCGCCCTGCTCGAAGAGTTCGAAGTCCTTGGGCGATACGTAATCGCTGGCTGGCTTGCGGATCTCCGGCCTGTTCCTCAGGGCGGCCCGGGCCATCTCGCTCATGCTCTGCTGCTTGAGAGAACCAAATCCAGTGGCTATTACCGTAACCCTAACCTCGTCCTCGATCCTGGGATCGGTGACGAAGCCCGCGATGATATGGGCGTCCTCGTCCGCCTTTTCGGTGATGTAATCCACGATTTCCTGATATTCCACCAGGGAGAAGTCCTCGCCGCCGGTGACGTTGACCAGGACGTTGCGGGCTCCCTCGATCTTCGCGTCCTCCAACAGGGGGTTGTTGACAGCCTTGTTGGCCGCGTCCACCGCCCTGTTGTCGCCGGTACCCACGCCGATGCCCATTATCGCGTCGCCTTGGCCTTGCATTACCGTGCGAACGTCGGCGAAATCGATGTTGATGTCGCCCGCGAGGGTGATCAAGTCGGAAATCCCCTGCACTCCCTGCCTGAGCACGTCGTCGGCCAGGAGGAAGGCCTGCTTGATAGGTGTCTTTTTGTCGACAACCTTGAGCAAATTTTGGTTGGGGATGACAATGACGGTGTCCACCGCCTGCCTCAGCTTGTCCAGCCCTTCGTCGGCTATCCTCCCCACCACCTTTCCCTCGAAACTGAAGGGCTTCGTGACCACTGCCACGGTGAGGGCCCCCAGGTCCCGGGCGGTCTGGGCGATGATGGGCGCAGAGCCCGTTCCGGTTCCGCCCCCGAGGCCGGAGGTGACGAAGACCATATCGGCGCCCCGCAGGGACTGCTCGATGATCTCCCTGTCCTCCATCGCCGCCTTTTCGCCCACCTCAGGCTTTCCTCCGGCGCCAAGGCCCTTGGTGAGCTTCGTGCCGATTCCTAGCTTTATCTCCGCCTTGGAGCGCTCCAGGTCCTGGAGATCGGTGTTGACCGCGATGAATTGGACGCTTTTAACGCCCGTGGCGATCATCCTGTTCACTGCGTTGGAACCGCCGCCGCCGGCGCCGATTACCTTGATGACAGTCGGATTGATCGTGCCTTCGTCGTCGATTATCTCAATAGCCATAGTAGCCTCCTGCATAGCCCGGAACCGGGGCTTCTGACCCGCCGAAAGCGGGCTTCATATAAACTTGTCCTTGATCCAGCCGAGGACCTTCCCAAGGCTGGAAGCGCTTTTCTTGTCCTTGCGCGACGCCTGCTGTATCCTGGAGGGGTCGGCCGCGATCCGCGCGTCGGCCTCCAGAAGCACCAAGCCCACCGCCGTCGCGAAACCGGGATTCCTGTACTCGCTCTCCAAGCCGCCGATTATAGGCGGGGATCCGAGATGGACAGGCATATCGAAGACGGTCTGGGCTAGCTCGCTGGCCCCGGCCATCAAGGAGGCTCCGCCGGTGAGCACCACGCCCGCCTTGACTTCCTTAAGCCAGCCGGCCTTTTCCAGCTTTTCCTTGGCCATGAGGAAGATTTCCTCCATGCGGGGCTGGACGATGGCGCAGAGCTTGCGGCGCGGAATCTCCGTGGGCTCCCTGCCCCCGATTCCCGGCACCACGATCAGCTCGTCCGCATCCACAGACTCGAGCCAGCAGGAGGCGGCCTCCCGCTTCAGCCGCTCCGCCGAGTCCATGAGCACGCTGAGCATGATGGAAATGTCGTTGGTGACCTGCATGCCCCCCGCGGGGATGGCCGCCGTATACCAAGGGGCTCCTTCCTTGAAGACCATCAGGTCCGTGGTCCCTCCGCCTATATCTAAAAGTAGACATCCTAAATCTCTCTCGTCATCGGAAAGCACGGACCTGGATGCCGCCAGGCAGCCCAGGATGCGGCGCTCGGGCTTGTACCCCGCCCTGTTCACGCACTTGGCCATGTTTTGGCTGGTGGTGACCGAGGTGGTGACGATGTGGACCTCGGACTCCAGACGTACGCCCATCATATGCAAGGGATCCCTGATGCCCTTCTGGGTATCCACCGAATAGACCTGGGGAATCACGTGGAGGATCTCCCTGTCCATGGGGATGGAGACAGCCTTGGCCGCCTCGTGAACCCGCGCTATATCCTCAGAAGTGATCTCCCTGCCCTTGCCGGCCACGGCCACGACGCCCTTGGAGTTGAGGCATTCGACGTTCGCGCCGGAGACGCCCATGACGCAGGAATGTATCTCCCGGCCAGACATGAGCTCGGCGGATTCGATGGCGGCGCTGACCGAGGAAAGGGTCGCCTCGATGTTGAGCACCACCCCCCTGCGCAGGCCCGTCGACGGAGCTACCCCGACGCCTATGATCTCGAGTTGGTCTTCTTCGTTGAAATCCCCGACGACGGCTCGGGTCGATGTCGTGCCGATATCAAGGCCGACGATAAAGGAATCAGCCAGCTTGTGCCTCCTTGTTCCTGTACACGATGGTACCCGTGCGGAAATCGATCTCTTGGATCTTTTCGGCTCCCTGTCTGCCGGCGAGAATGTCCAGGACCAGCAAGGCGGATCCGAGGCTCGCACGAGTCAGCCTGGCCGGCATTCGGACAGGGACGGTTTTTCCCGAGGGATAAAGGAGAAGCTCCGCCTCGGATTCGGAGATTTTTTCTATGCGGATTTCCGAAAAGGCCTCTAAAGGCGAAGGGTTTAATTCGGATAATTCGGCGATATCCCTTAAGAGCGGACGCAGATATTCAGGAAGGCTCTGTCCTGGGCTGAATTGCTCAAAGCGTATGCCCGAGAGAACGGGCAACTTTCCCGGGGCTGCGATCGTGTCCATGTAGGCGAACGCAACCCCATCCTTGTCCAGGGCGACAGAACGGGTCCCCAACTCTTCGGTGACCAGGACGCAGGCAACGGCCTTGCGCTCCTGGAGCCTGACCATGAGCTTGTCGGGGAAAGCCCGCCCGATGTCCACCGACGCGACCTTGGGATTGGCCATGATCCTCGCTTCCATGGCGGGAATATCGGCGTTGATGAGATTTATTCCTTCGCTGAGCGATAAAGCCTCGAGTATTTCCTTCTGGAGCACGTTTTTCATGCCCTCCACGCTCACCGCCTTCACTTTGGTGACCTGGGGAAGGGAGGCGTAGAGGCCCGCTCCGAGTGCGATCATGAGCACGAAGGCCAAAACGAGCTTCACGTTTTCCGTCTTGCCTCTTTTCCTGGCGGCCTTTTCCCTGGCCGATACCCCCCTGCTGAGGGCGGCGGCGTTCTGGTCGTAGAGCTTCTTAGGTTTCTGCCTTGCCTGTTGATTCGTCCTGGCTAGATAGAGGAGGCTCCCTGCCCCATCGGTTCCGGCGCCCCGATCCGCGTTGAAGGCTTTTGCGCCAGTCCTCGCGTCGGATTCGGTCTTTTCGGCCTTTCCTTTGAGCCTGGCCGTCTTGGTGCCGGAGGTGCCGGGAAGCCCGGTTTCTCGGCGGGCGGTGCTCCGTTCCAAAAAGGATAAACCCAGGACCGGGAGGCTTTTCTTCTGAGCTGGTTTGGCCGCCGGTTCTACCTTGACCGACATGGCCTCTCCCAGCGACTTGGCTTCGCGGAACAACTCTATTCTTGGCCGGGGGTTGAGCTTGGTCTCACTCATTTGTCTTTTCCTCCGGAAATCGGCTCTTCCTCCCGCGCCGCCGCGGCTTCGAAGCCACTGGTGCGCAGGGCGTTGAATATGATGCCTCCCGCAAGGGCGGTTGAAATGAGGGAGGAACCTCCCGCGGAAAAGAAGGGAAGCGCGATTCCCGTTGCGGGAAGGAAGCCGCTGACGACGCCGATGTTGACCAGGAATTGGAAGGAGAGCAGAGCAAGCATTCCCAGGGCGAGGTACTGGGGAAAGGCGTCCTTTTTTCGCGCTTCCCTCACGACGGCGAATACCAGAAAGCACCATACGGCGAAAACCGCCGCCACGCCCAGCAAACCCGTCTCTTCGGCGAAGGCGGCGAAGACGAAGTCGGACTGGACTTCGGGGATCGAGCTAAACTTCCGCGTCCCCAAGCCCAAGCCCTTGCCCCAAAATCCGCCGGACATTATCGCCCGGATCGAATTCTGGACCTGGTAGTTCATCCCGTGGGGATCGTAATCGGGGATGATATAGCCCAGAACGCGGATGAGCCTGTATTCCGATGAGGTGATCATGAGAATGGCCGCTGGCACAAGGAGAACGAAAACTCCGAGGAAAAACCGGAAAGGGACTCCCGCTATCCAGAACAAGGATATGCCGGCCAAGAGCGCGAGCATGGAAGTGGAAAAATCGTCCTGCAGATAGATGATCGCGGTTCCGAGGCTCAGGACTAGCAGGGGGAACACAGCCTCCCAGGCCGATCTCCGGATCATTTCGCCCTTTTTTGCCATGATGTGGGCAGTGTAGATCAGCACGACGGGCTTCCAGAGCTCCGAGGGCTGGAAATTAGTGATCCCCAGGTTGATCCAGCGCCTCCCTCCGTTAATCTCCACTCCCAATCCGGGAATCAGGGGGAGGAGAAGGGAAAGAAGGGAGATCAGGGTGATCGGGCCAATCAAGGCTCTCAGTCTTTCCAGGGGAAACCTGGAGACGAGAAAAAAGACGGCGATCGCCGGCACGAAGAAGATAGCCTGGCGGAGGGCGAAATAGCTCGCTCCGAGATTTATCCGTATGCCGTAGCCCGAAGAGGCCGACCACATGGCGACGAAACCCATTAGGGCCAAGGTGGCGAAAGAGCCCAGGAATCCCGACAGGGAGCTTTCGCCGCCCTGCCGTTCCGCCGTCGTTCCGTCCAAAATGCGCATGGCCATGGCCTATTGGATCTTCAGCGTCGAAAGCGCCAGCAGTGCGAACATGCCGCCTAGTATCCAGAACCGGACGACAACCTTGGTTTCCTTGAGGCCCGAAAGCTCGAAATGGTGGTGCAGGGGGGCCATCTTGAAAAGGCGCTTTCCCTTCGTCGCCTTGAAATAAAGTATCTGGAGCATCACGGATCCGATTTCCATCACGAATACTCCGCCGACGAGGAGGAGGAGCACTTCCTTTTTCACGATAAGCGAGAGGACGGCCAGAATCCCTCCCAGGGAGAGGGAGCCCGAGTCGCCCATGAATACCTCGGCGGGATGGGCGTTGAACCAGAGAAAACCCGTGCATGCGCCCAGGAGGGCAAGGTTGAACACCGTCAGCTCGCCGGCGCCCCGGATGTAGGGGATCCCGAGGTAAGCGGACCAGTCGGCCCGTCCGCTTACATAGGTAAGGATCGAAAATGCCAGGAGGGCCATGATGATGAGCCCCGTCGCCAGGCCGTCCAGGCCGTCGGTGATATTGACCGCGTTGGACCAGGTGGTCATGTAAATCATCGCCAGTGGAATCCAGAAGACGCCCAAATCGAGGAGGTGGTTTTTGAAGAAGGGGATATACAGCTTCGTGGCGTTCTCGCCCCCGGTGAGATAGAGGCCCACCGCGACCACCCCGGACACGAGGAACTGGAATATGAGCTTTTTACCCGCCGAAAGGCCGTCGGAATTTTTCTTCTTGATCTTGAGCCAGTCGTCGGCGCTTCCTATGAGGCCGAAGCCTACGAGGGCGAAGAGGGCGATCCAGGTGAGGGGGTTGCGGACATCCTGCCAGAGAATCACGGAAACGGCCACGGAGATGACGATGAGGACGCCGCCCATGGTTGGCGTTCCAGACTTGACGAGGTGGCTCTCCGGCCCGTCCAGGCGCACCGACTGGCCGAACTTGAGCACTTTTAGCTTCTTTATGACTAGCGGGCCCAGAAGAAAGACGATGAGAAGGGCGCTTACCGCCGCGTAGGCGGAACGGAAGGTCAGGTAGCGGAAAATATTGAAAGGGGAAAAATATTTGACTAAGGGAAGCAATAATTCACGAAGCATCGTCAGTCTCCTCGGCGAAACCCGCCTCGATCAGCCTGTCGGCGAGGCGCTCCAGGGCGAGGCCCCGGGAAGCCTTCAAGAGCAGCAGATCCCCGTCGCGCAGATAATCCGCCGCCAGCCGGTAGAGCTCGTCCATCGAAGTGGCGTGGAAACAAGATTCTTCCGCCCGGGCGCGCAGCCTGACGGCGGTTTCATAGCTCGCCTGAGCCTCTTCGCCGAAAAAGAAGAGAGCGTCGGCCTTGGATTCGGCGGCTATCCGCCCCAGGGCTTCGTGGGCGGCCCGGCTTTCCGCGCCGAGCTCGCGCATGGAGCCGAGGACGTAGATCCGCCGGCCTTTCGGTTGAACCGAATCGCAGAGCTCGATGGCGGCCGCCATGGAGTCGGGATTCGCGTTGTAGCAATCCTTGAGCAGCTCCACC
>CAYVOD010000006.1:0-19698 GCA_964453055.1 uncultured Treponema sp.
CGGCGTTAGTCTAGGCCCAAGACAGGGCTTTCCGCCCAAATTCGTTGACAGGAGCTGTGGGAGGACCTAAGATCGAAACCAGGCGACACCTTTCATATTTATCCGAATTATTGCCACGGCTGTGATTGTTCCGTCGCTGGCTACGATCGGATGGAATATTCGAGGCTGTTTTCGATCAAGCCACTACTGCGATAAGTATTAAAAATTTCGAAATCATATTTAGGCGAGGAAATTTTGAGAAAAATTTCGATTATTACCTCAATACTTCTCCTGACTCTCATGGTGGGTTGTCGTCACGATGGGGAGTACTGGAGCAATGAAGAGAATAATGCACCGCCTATTTTTGACGACACTCTTCCAATAAGGGATCTGGTTTTCTCGCATTCCATACTCGCGATCGAGGAGATCGACAATATTCTCCCTTTGGGCAACTTGAATCCGCCTGATCATACTTTCCCGACCGATCATATTTATTTTTTGCCGAAAGAGAGCAATCGCTCAATTTTCGCCCCCGCGGATGGAAAGATTTTGGAAATCCGCCTTGATACATCAGGCAGCGACGATGTTGTGAAAATCGGTGTTACGAATACTATGACGTACTATCTCGATCATATCCTCCTCGACGCCGGCCTTGCCGTGGGAGATTGGGTTCAGGCAGGGGATAGGCTGGGACTGAGCGGCGGAGCGGCCGCCGTCGACTTAGGACTGATGAACAAAAATATCTCCAACGGGTTCCTGAGCGCCCATCACCCCCCTAGTACAGTATACGGCGACGCCCCTCTCAAATACTATGAATCTCCACTCAGGGAATCGTTGTACGATTTAGTGAAGCCCACCGGCGAACCTGCTTATGATCAAGCGTTTTGGGGCGTAAAGGATGGGAAATTCGTCTTCGATCAGGCAGGCAGGTTGATCGGCAACTGGTTCAGAGAAGGAACTGTCGGGTACGTTTTCGCGGATCATCTTTCATTTTGCTACGACTTTTTTTATACAAACCAGCTTCGCATCGCGATTGGAAAGGATAACGCGACTCAATGCAAGCTTTTCGCGGTAAAAGGGCCGCTCGCCGACAGCTCAAGACCAGAGAATATAAGGATAGGCCAGACGACGGCTTTTCCGCTTTACAACGGCAACATTGTTAGCAGCGGCGAACCCGCTCAGGCTCGCATCGGATTGATGATGGTCGAGATGATCGATGACAATCGTATCAAAATCGAGATTTTTGACGATACGACCAACGATTCTCGGCTGTTTACATCCGCCGCCTGCTACTACTCCCGCTAAAGGGTCAAGAGCCGGCGCCTTGCTGTCGATAATAGAAGGATGAGACCATCCCAGAAGGCATTGAGCGACCTTTCAAAGGTTTTGGGCGAGGCCGCCAAGGCGCCGGCGCAAGCCGGGGCATCGTCGCATCAATCAGAAATCCAGCGCTTCCTCGGCTTCTTGCCCCCAAGCCTTCGAGACGAAATCGGCAACGCTTTCGAGGCCAAACGCGCGACGGACCCTCAAAGGGCCAAGCTTTGGCTTATCGCGACGGCGAGCATCTTCTTGAAAGATTACGACGAAACCCCCTTAAGCCATGACGAATGGGAGGGGATCCGGGATCTGGTCGCCGATTTTTCCGGAGAGCTCGACATGGATCTCGTATCATACGCCATGGGCCTGGTCGTCGAGAATGGAGCGCTGTAGGGATGTCGGAATGGTTCGAGGACGAGAACTTTTGGATTACCTACGCTCCGCTGATGTTCGACGAACTCAGATGGGCGGAGGTGAAAACTTCGGTCGATAATATCCTCCAGCTCGCTCCCATCCAGCCCGGCGATCCGGTGCTCGATGTATGCTGCGGCGTGGGCAGGCACACTTCCGAATTCGCACGCAGAGGCTTCGCGGTCACGGGCGTCGACATAACCCAGGCGTATCTGGACGCGGCGAAAGAGACAGCTTTCGGAACGTCGATCCAGCCCGAATTCATTCACCAGGACGCGCGGAAATTCTCCAGGCCGAAGGCCTTCAAGCTCTGCTTGAACCTCTTTACCAGCTTCGGATACTTTGGAAACCCCGACGATGACCTTCTCGTTCTGAGAAACTGCGCCCAGAACTTAAGCCCCGGAGGCTGGTTCATACTGGAAACCTTGGGCAAGGAGGTTGAGGCCAGGGATTTTCTCGCCACCGAGGAATTCGAGCGCGGCGGCTGGCATGTCAGGACCGAATACGAAGTGGTCGACGACTGGGAGGGTGTTCGCAACCGCTGGATACTTCAGGATGGTGATAAGGTAGTGGATAATTCCTTCGTGCTACGTCTGTATTCGGCCTTCGAAATGAAGGCAGCCCTGAGAGAGGCGGGTTTCGCCAAGATCGACATTTTCGGAGGTTTGGACGGCAGGCCTTACGACCAGAACGCGCTAAGCTTAGTCGCCCGGGCGTCGGTGAATTAAAGCGAATATAGGGATAAAACCAATATGCGGACATATGAGGCGACCGCGCAAAAAACAGTAAAAAAATCACTCCTTAAAAAACTGATCCTCGGACTTGTCTGGATAGCTTTTCTGGCTTTCTCGCTCCCCGCAGCCAATGCACAGGAACTCCCGGGAAACATGGAAATTCCCCTGGCCAGGGAAGGAACGGGGGCCGAAACCTGGTACTACGAAGCCAAGCGGCTAGAACAATCGCCCGGAGGCGAAATACCCGACGAGAAAACGCAGGCTCTTTTAGACAACATGTATTCCCTGGCTTTTCATTTTGGAGAGAAAACAGCCGCTATCGAAGCGGGAAGGACGCTTTTGCAGCGCTCCTTGTCCCGGGCGAGTTACCTAGGCACAAAAACCCTGGCACTGCAGTGGCTCGAGTATTTTGGCCCCGATTGGGAGGTCTATCGAATTCTTATCGGTCGCGCTTTGGAGTCGGCGGATTACTCTCAGGTTTTAGAGGCTGTGGCCGCCATGAAGCGGCTTTTGCCTAGCACCGCCAAGACAAGGGCGGCGGAGCTCTTGTTTTACGAATTTTCGGCCCGGGGGGGGTTAGGCGAACAGGATTGGCTTCCCGCCGCTTTAGCCTATCTCGATGCTTCCACGCTGGACAGCTGGGGGGCCAAGGTATTGCGCCTGGCCGCGGCGACCGGATCGCTGGAGCCGGAAACAAGGGACCTATGCCTCATGCGGGCGAATTTCCAGGCTAAGGAGTACGGGCAGGCGGCGGCGCTGGCCCTGGCCGCGGCCAGGCGCCTTCACCAAACCGACACGAAACGTTTTCTAATTTCCGAGGCAGGAAGATCCTTCGTTTCCTCAGGGATGCGAGCCGAGGGAGAAAGCTTTTTTCTCGACTACTTCCGCACCGGCATCGTCGCGAACGCGGCTGTGCCGCCCGAAACGAGCCCCATCGACCTGCCCGAGGCGGTGCTGATCTCTCTGGGAACCTCAGGCTCGCCTGAAAATCTCTGGGTCGCCGCCTACTACCTCGCCAGGCTCTGGCAGGCCGCCGGGAAGGAACGGGAGGCGGCGATACTTTTTCTCGGCCTCACCGACAGCGCCCCCTCCTCCGGCGATGCCGACGGCGCGCTCTGGTATTGGCTCGATATCACCATGAGAAGGATCGCCCAAGGCGACTCCGAAGAGCTTGGCGCAGGAAGGTCGCTGGAGTTCGGGGCCCTGGTGGAGATTTCGCGGCGTTGGCGCAACGCGGCCAGCTTCGACGATATAGTCGACGATTTCGCGCGGAGAATTTTGAGGGAAAAATCCTGGAGCGATCTTTATTCGCTTTATATTCTTCTGGACGACAGGCTGTCCGCGTCCATGCGGACGCGGCTTTCGTACTTGAGCGGGAGGCTGCTGGAGGAAGGCCTGGCCGCAGCGGGCTCCGGCGTCGACGAAGCCTATGCCATCGCCCGAGCGCAGTTCGAATCGATCCTCGCCGACGAAGACGCCGAGGAGTACTACAGGACCATGTCAGCCTGGCGGCTCGGCCGGGAACCTCCCTTCCTGGCCTCAATGCCCGCGCTGTCTGATGACAACCAGAACGATGACGCGGATCGGACTTTCCCGCGGCCTGAAACGATCCTCGAGGCGGGATATGCCCCCTCCGATGCAATAACCTCCGCCGGCGCCGGTTTCCAGACCGCCCTTTCGCTTATAAAAAACTATCTCAGCTACGAGTTGGACGAAATGGCTTCGGCGGTGGCGCTCCGCTACCTTGGCAGCTTGGATGTATCCCTGCTCGCGAGCCTGGCGTTCGAGCTTTCCGCCGAAGGCCAGCACAACGCCGCGCTTCGCCTCGCAAGGGACGCTGTCTATCGGGGCGCGGGACAGCGTTACCCTGAGCTTTATGAATTGGTGTACCCAAAAGCTTGGAACGATATCGTGTCAGCTGCGGCGTCGATTCCCGACATTCCCGAAGCCTTGGCCTACGGAATCATACGATCGGAAAGCGTCTTCGATCCGAAGGCCGTGTCCTACGCAGGCGCCATCGGTCTTTCTCAACTTATGCCGAGCACCGCCGCCGAAACTGCCCGCGGTCTTAACATGAATTCCTACTCCCTTATCGACCCTCAGGACAATGTCACCATCGGCATGACCTACTATTCCTACATGCTCGACCGCTTCGGCAAGAAGCCGATGCGAGCCATGTTCGCCTACAACGCGGGCCCCGGGAGAATGACGGCCTGGAACAAGGAATCCGGCGAACTGCCCGATGATATTCTTCTCGAAACCCTGCACCTGGCCCAGCCCCGGCAATACGCCAAAAACATAATTCAGGCCAGCCTCGCATACGGGAAGATCCACTACGATATCGATGCGCTTTCTTTGCTCGACTACCTAGTGCAGTCGAAGCCACTCACTCCCAAGGCGAGAGAAATCCCGGCGGAACAGGCTGCCGAAACCGCCGCTTCCGAGCAGCAACCCTCCGAGGAGATACATTCTTCGCATGGCATTACTCAATAGAGAATTAATGCAGCACCGTGGTGTTTCTGCCCGATTCCTTGGCCCGATACATCGCCCTGTCGGTCGCGATTAACAAATCTTTGAGGTTGTCACAGCCGGGCTTCAACCCAGCCACGCCGAAACTGGCTGTTATTCGTATATCGAAACCATCGTTCCTGAGCCGAAGCCCTTCCAAGGATTTTCGGGTTTTTTCCGCCACTTCGTAGGCTTCCACGAGAGTCGCCCTAGGCAGGATGATCAGGATTTCCTCTCCGCCGAAACGTCCCACGGTATATTTCTTCCCCACCTGATGGGCGCAGATCGCCCCGACGGCTCCCAGCACCTTGTCTCCTGTTTCGTGGCCGTATAGATCGTTCACCTGCTTGAAATGATCCAGGTCAAGCAGGATCAGCGAGAGAGCGGTGCGACCTTTTTTCGCGTTTTCGATTTCCCTGGCAAGCGCTTCGTTGAGATACCGTCGATTATGCAAGCCTGTGAGGACATCGTGGGAAGCCAAAAACTCGAATTTTCGCTGCAGTTCCTTAAAATCGGAAACGTCGTGGAAATTGACGAGTTTGCCGAGTATCTTGCCCGTTCGATTTTTTAAAGGGGTGGATGTGACGTGGAATATGGGGGAACCTTCCTCCGGCTTGGCTTGATACTCCATTTCTCCGGAATTGGGGCAGGTGAAAATATGAAGCATCTCCGGGGAAATATCTTTCAGCATTTTCGCTTCTGCGAAAGGTTCTTTGACATCGATGCCGGGGAAGACCGATCGCATCGCCCGGTTCATATCGGCAAGGCGCCCCTGGACATCCAACACCATGACCCCGTCCTGCATTCCCTCGAAGATTAAATCCCTGGCCAGCGGGCTAATATCCAGGATGCCGACCCTGAGGAACCCAGCCACGAAGAGGGCGATGCTCAAGCCCAAGGCGAAGGGGGAGAGATCTATGTTGTTGGGCGAAAATCCGAAATTATAGAGAATGCTCGAGATCCAGGGAGCCGTCGAACCGACGACGTAAATGGCCGCTTGGCTTCTCGGGAAGGGCTGCCCGCGGACCAGCGCCCGGATGAAAAGCCCCAGGCTAATGGCCAAGTAAAAGCTTTGCATCAGGGTAATGGCGTACAAAGCCCAGGTACGGTCGTAGACGAAGGGCGAAAGCGCGACCCCAACGGCCATGTGTGCGTTGGGATGGATCAAGTTGAGCCCTCCCAGGGTTTGGGCCGCTACGAGGCTCGCGGTGGGCGCCAAGAAAACAAGCCCTATGAGCCAGGGCTTGAGGTGACGGTTTTTTGTGGTGATGTAAAGGGCGAACAGCAGCCAAAACGGTACTATGTACTGTATTCCTATGTGCTGAAAGCGAACCCAGAAGAAAAGGGAAGACTGGGTGTCGGCGTTTATCTCCATGGCATAGCCGAAATTGTAGATGGCCGCGCATAGCCCGCTCAGCGCGAGATAGATCGCCGAAGCTCCGGAAGACGCGCGTTTTCTCCACGCCAATATGCAGAGAAATATTATGGTGATGCAGAATGAGAAAAGAAGGGTGGTGGCTATGAGACGGGCTGAAGACATTGGAACACATTCTCGGCTGAGGCCAGGACTTTGTCAATCTAACCCGGATTTCGCCTTGTATGAAGCCCTGGAAAGCCTATCGTTGATCGCCCTCCCCAATCCCTGCTCCGGAACCCGCTCCGCGTAGATCGATTCCAGGCCTTGGGTATCCAGCTCATTCAACAGGGCGAAGAGCCGGGCGGCAGCCTCTCGCGTATCGCCTCTTTCGGAAAGGACAAAGACTTTCCCGAAGGATTCGATGTCCTCCAGCTCCTCCCTGGCCTCGGCGTTGAATAGGATTACCGCCCTTTTCTCAGAGGTCTTTATCGCGCCGAGCGCCGAGCGAAGCCTTTTTCTTTCCATTAAATGGAGCCTCGCATGAGGCGCGTAGTGGCTCGGCAACTGCCCGGGGCTCGTCAGGTTTCCCGATGGATCCTGGGATAGGAGCACTTCCCCGACGAGTTCCTGGATTCGCTCAAGGGGCATGCCTCCTGGGCGCAGAAGGCGGGGAGCCGGACCTGTCATGTCCAGGACGCTGGATTCCAGGCCTACCTCGCAGGGTCCCCCGTCGACGATATAATCCACCCTATCGCCCAGGCTTCGCGCTACGTGCTGTGCCGTGGTGGGCGAGACATAGCCGAATGGGTTCGCGCTAGGCGCCGCCACGACGGTACCCGAATATTCGATTATTTTTCTGGCCAGGATTTGGGAGGGAAATCGCACCGCCACGGTGTCGAGACCCGAGGTGACAATGCCGGGCACCTCTGGACGTTTGGGCAAGACCAGGGTGAGCGGGCCCGGCCATAATTTTTCCGCCAACAGCTTGGCCTTCGGCGAAAACTCGGAAACCAGGCGATCGATCTGGTCCAGCGTGGCTATATGGACTATGAGAGGATCGAAGGTGGGTCGACGTTTTGCCTCAAAAACCCTGGCCACGGCCTCAGGATTGAAGGCGTCAGCGCCGAGCCCGTAGACGGTTTCGGTGGGGATCACGACGAGTTTGCCCGCAGCGATGGCCTCGCCGGCAACTATGAGGCTTTCGTCGCTCGAATCCAGTAATTCCATCGGGCAGATGGTAGCGATTACCGGGGCCTATGACAATACCGGCGGGCCGGAGCAAGTATTTACAGGATGCTCCACTCGGCCGAGTCCGAGGCTTTGGCGAGGTAGCTCGCGAGTTGTTCGCAGGCCGCTTGGAGGTCGCGGCCTTCCGGCCCGCCGGGCGCGTAGATGAAAGCGAGGGCTCGGGCTGCCCCGGGAAAGAGTTTCGTCGCCATGGAGTCCCGCACCGGATTGGCGGTAGGCAGCCAGTTTTGGCCGTTTTTTCGGCAGACGCAGAGCAGGTCCTTAAGGTCGATGCTCTGCCCGCCCTGGTTGAAAACATAGTTTTCGCCCTCGAAACCTCGGCGTATAAGGAGTTCCTCCCCGGACTTGTCCAGGTCGATAATGCTGATGGGATAGGCGGAAACCAGGCTCACGACGTTTATGGAGTCCACGAAATAATTGACCTTCGGAAAATCGTCCTCCAGCAAGGCCTGCAGAAGGTACTCGCTGGAAGGCTTCGCCCTGCCCGCCGGCTTATAGCTTCCGTAGCGCAGCAAGGATCGCAGCGCTGCCTTCCGCTCGGGAGAGACTAAGGATTCTCCCCTGTCCCTCGCCTCCTTAAGCACCGCCGCGAGAGAGCTGGCAGAATCGGGCTCGACGTTTCCCGACGCTGCGCCAAGGTCGATCCCTCCATCGCTCTCCCATTTCAAACCAGTCGCCTGAACGAGTCCCAGGCGCAATGTTTCCAGGCCAAAACCCTGGGCGATGCGTATGTTGAGTCTCAGTATATGCCTCCCGGCGATAGTCTTTTATGTCTTTGCAAAAATCAAGTTTATATACTACTCTATCGGACAGGAGGAACTCCACCGTGCTCAAATTCCTAAAGCAGCCGATGATGAGAAGGGTCCTCTACTCCCTCATCCCCCTCTATCTATACGGACTATGGATGTACGGTTACAAGCTGCTGCTTGTCGCCGCCGTCAGCTTCGTATGCGGGGTCGGCACCGAGTGGCTTTTTGAACGAAAAAAATCGGGCAAGGTGAGCGAGGCTGTCCTTGTCACCTGCGCTCTATATTCTCTCGCGTTTCCGCCAAAGACTCCGCTTTGGATAATCGCGGCGGGGATTATCTTCGCGGTCAGCATGGGCAAGGGCGTCTATGGGGGTTTCGGCAGAAACATCTTCAACCCCGCTATAACCGGCAGGACCTTCGTGTACATTTCCTTCGCGGTAGTGCTTTTAGGATCCTATACGAGTTTCGGGGCCTTCGGCGCGAACGCGGCGGACGTGGTCGCGTCGGCCACTCCACTGGGGCTCATGCGTGCCGGCCAGCAGGTCGAGATCGGTTCCTTGCTTTTCGGCCTCCACTCCGGGGCGATCGGTGAAGGCATGGCGCTCCTCGTGGCCGCGGCGGCGATCTACCTCATCGCCACCAAAACCGCCAGCTGGCGCATCATCCTTTCCTCGGCAGCCGCCGCCGCGGCCCTCAACGCCGCCCTTTACTTCGGCGGGGTAGCCAAAGCCCTGCCCATGGAGAGCCTCCTGGCGGGCTCTTTCCTCTTCGTCACCGTATTTATGGCCACCGATCCGGTATCGGCCCCCAAGAAACCCAAGGCGCACTATGTATACGGAGCCCTCATCGGCGCCACCGTGGTGATCATCAGGACCTTCTCGGCCTTTCCCGAGGGCACTAGCTTCGCCATCCTCTTCGGCAACACCTTCGCCACCCTCATCGACATGGGCTTCGACGGCGCGAAAAAACCAGCCTCGCCTGCGAAGGGAGGCGCGAAATGAAACTGAGAAAAGAATCGATCGGCTATGTCGTCGTTTTCACCTTTATAGCATGCGCCGCATTCGTCGTGCTTCTCGCCGTGGCGAACGAGGCCACCAAGAGCCAGGTGAAGGCTAACCAGAGCTACGCTTCCCATTATACCATCCTGAAGGCCTTTGGCCTCGCGGATCTTACGACGTCCAAAGCGGACGTCGAATCGAAATACGCTAGTCTCGTGAAGGAGCTTCCCGATCCCGCTCCCGGGATAGCCGCCTATTCGACGGCTATCGACGGGGCGCCTTTCGTGGCGGTGAAGATTACGAACGCGGGGCTATGGGGCCCGATCACGGCGATTCTCGCCGCAGATCCCAAGGCCGAACGCGTAAAGGGTCTGGAAATCCTCGATCAGCAAGAGACGCCGGGCTTGGGCGGCCGCATCGGCGAACCCTGGTTCAGCGCGCAGTTCTCCGGCGAGAAAGTCGGCGCCGACGGAAAAATCGCTGTGAAGCAGGGATCAGGTAAAGGAGATCCCGACAAGGAGAATTCGAGAGTCGACGCAGTCACCGGGGCGAGCCGCACCTCGGATTTCATGCAAGGCCTCGTCGCCAACGCCCTCGCGACTATTCGAAGGATTGGAGGCAGCTTATGAGCGCCATGAGCCCAGCGAAAAAAGTTTTCAAGGACGGACTCTGGACAAATACACCCATATTCGTGCAGGTACTGGGCATCTGCTCGACCCTCGCCGTGACAAACAATCTTCGCAATACCTTGATCATGGTATTCGGCGTCACCTTCGCCACGGCCATGGGCAACCTGACCTTGTCGTTGATAAAGGATTTCATGCCCCGAAAGGTGCGCATGATCATAACGGTCCTCATACATTCCTTTTACGTCATCATCATCGACATCCTTCTGAGGGCCTTCGCCCCCGCCATCTCCAAGCAGCTGGGACCATACGTCGGCTTGATCATCACAAACTGCATCCTGATGGGACGCGCCGAAGCCTTCGCCATGAGCAACAAGCCCTGGCTATCTTTCCTGGACGGACTGGCCAACGGCCTCGGCTACGGCTGGGTGCTCGTAAGCCTGGCACTAATCAGGGAATTCCTCGGTTTCGGCACGGTGCTCGGATTCAAGGTCGTGGGGGAAACCTTCACCCCCTGGACGATCATGGTGATGGCGCCCTCGGCTTTCTTCCTCGTGGCCTTGGCCCTATGGGCGGCCAATACCTACAAGGCCAAGGCCGAAGCGGCAAAGAAAGGAGCGAAGTGATATGAATGCGCCAAGTGTAGGACTTCTTCCTCTTTTCCTGGCAAGCATCCTGACGAGCAACATACTGCTCGCGAACTTCCTGGGAACCTGCTCTTTCATTTCGATTTCCAAGGATGTCAAAAGTTCGATGGGTTTAGGCATCGCGGTCACCATGGTGATCGGCCTTTGCTCGGCCATCTGCTGGGCCGTGCTTAATTACCTGATCAAGCCGCTGAGAATCGAGTATCTCTCCTTCATAATATTCATCATCGTGATAGCCGGCGTCGTGCAGATGCTGGAGATGATCATCGATCGTTTTTCGCCTTCGCTCTACATGGCCTTGGGTATCTTCCTCCCCCTCATCACCGTCAACTGCGCCGTCCTGGGCGTAATCCTCTTCATTCAGATACGCAGCTACAACTTCCTGCAAGCGGTGGTCTTCGGTTTCGGCTCGGGCGCGGGCTGGTGGCTCGCCATCATGCTCCTCGCCTCCATCCGCACGAAGCTGGACAAGAATACGGCCATTCCTGCGGGCTTGAAGGGAACCGGCATCACCTTGGTCACCATCGGCTTCATGGCGATGGCGTTTATCGGCTTCTCCGGCATGATAGCCGTTCAGTGAGGGAGGAACGATGAGCCCAATTCTAGTCGGCCCTCTCGCCGTAGCCAGCGTTTCGACGATCCTCGCCTTCGTCATCGCGCTCTTGGACAAACTCCTCAACAATTACGGCCAGCTGGATATCACGATCAACGGCAAAAAAACGCTGAATGTGAAAGGCGGTTCTCCCTTGCTCGGCACGCTGGCGGCCGAAGGCATCTTCGTCCCCTCGGCCTGCGGAGGAAGGGGTTCCTGCGGCGCCTGCAAATGCAAGGTTCTCACCGACGTGGGTCCCCACCTTCCCACGGAAATACCCTACATGACGCCCAAGGAAATCGAAGACAAAATTCGCCTGTCCTGCCAGGTGAAGGTGCGAAAGAATCTCGAAATCGAGCTGCCGGAGGAACTATTCTCGATCAAGAAGTACAAGGCGAAGGTCGAAAGCCTCAAGGATCTCACCTACGACATCAAGGAACTCTACCTCGCCCTTGAAGATAAGCAGGAGATCGAATTCCAAGCCGGCCAGTACGTGCAGCTGGTGGTGCCTCCCTACGGCGACATCGCCGAGAGCACCCAGCGGGCTTACTCCATGTCCTCCCGACCTAGCGACAAGAAGCATGTCGAGCTTCTGGTCCGCCTGGTGCCCGGGGGCATAGCCACCACCTGGGTGCACAAGCACCTGAAGGAAGGCGATACGTTGGAAGTGGTCGGCCCCTTCGGCGAATTCCGCATCCGCGACACTCCCGCCACCATGATCTGCGTGGCCGGAGGCTCGGGCATGGCTCCTTTCAAGAGCATGCTCAACCATATGCGCGAAACCGGCGCCTTCCCCGAGAAGGAAATCTGGTACTTCTTCGGCGCCAGGACCCAGAAGGACATGTTTTACCTCGAGGAATTGAGACAGCTCGCCTCGTCCTGGCCTCGTTTCCACTTCATACCGGCGCTTTCCGAGCAGCCGGCGCCCGAAGAGGGCTGGACGGGCGACGTAGGCCTTATAACCGACGTGCTGGATCGCTACCTCCAGGGGAAGATCGACAAGGCCAAGGGCTTCGAGGGCTACCTCTGCGGATCGCCGGGAATGATCAACGCCTGCATCAACGTCATGAAAAAGAACGCCATGACCGAGGATAAAATCTACTTCGACAAGTTCGCCTAAGGGAGTGAGTCATGAAAATAATGCCATCGGATAAAGAAGCCTTTTCCAGGATGGGTCCTGGCATCCTCACCGCCCAGGGTTTTTTAGGGATCGATGTCAGACCGCCCGAGGAGATAATCGTCGAAGACGAAGCCGAGTTCGCTCGCCTGGGCCTCGATTTCGAAACCGTCGCACAGGAACTCTCCAGGCTGGCCGAAGAGGGGGCCAAAGGATTGGGCGAGCCGATCAAGGTGGGCGATCTTCTCGTCCAGTCCGGCGACGCGCGAGGCATGCTGCCCTGCCCCTGGAACGACGGTCTTTTCCATAAAACCGCCGTGAGCATTCGCCCCGCCGATCTTCCTTTCGAAGCCTGCGTGGAAGGCGAGGACATGCTCGTGTATTCCGAACTCTCCATCCACCTTTTAAGAGCCCATCACTTCTGCCAAGGCCGGGGCTCTGCCTTCAGGCTCGAGCCCGAGCTCTTAGCGAAATTCCTCAAGAAATGAACCGAGCAAGTACAGGGTCGCGCAACGCGATAAAAACGATTTCCCTCATCGTTTTTATCGCGTTAACCCTCGCAAGCGCCTTCGGCGACTTTCTCTGGTTCAAGACGAGAAATCCGCAAGGCGACGTATCTAAAATTCTGGGAAGACGCCTTGACGACGAAGAAAAAGCGTTGGTTGATATCGTAATGGCTTTCTATGCCGTAAAGTACGGTTACACGAGAGACGGCACTCCCTTGAAGGACGCTCACAAGAAGATGAGCGACGAGGAATACAAGAACGCGGTGTCCCAGGCTGCGAAATTGTGCGACAGCGATGTCGCCAAGGGATTCTATAGGATGGGCAAGGCCGGGGAAAAGCTTCTGAAGGCAATCATCCAGACTATCGAGGACGCCGCCAAGGCTACCGGAGAATGGATCGAGAAAAAGTCCGACGAATTCGACAAGAAGAAGTAAAAGGAATGGACTTCGACCCGAGGCTTCTCGCCGATCTCAAGGACAAGGATTATTCCGAGACAGGGCTGATGGTCCTCGAAGGACGCATCGTCATCGAAAAGGCAATTGAATGCGGCGTAGAAATCATGGGCCTTTTGCGCTCTCCCGAGAGCGGAAACCAATGGCTTGAAGCCCGCTCACGTGATTTTCCCATCGTGACCATGAGCCACGCCGAACTCTGCGCGCTCGCGGGCTTCAAGTTCCACCATGGGGCGCTGGCGCTCGCCCGGCGCCCCGAGCTCAAAAAGCCCTCGGAGCTGCCGCCGGCTCCCCGGCAAACGAATGAGGCGAAGCTCTGGCTTTGCCTCTGGAACGTCACAGATCCATCCAACGTAGGCGCCCTCATTCGCTCGGCGGCCGGCTTGGGGGCGATGGGCGTACTTTTGGGCGACGGCTGCGCCGACCCCTATTATCGCAAGTCCCTGCGCGCATCCATGGGCAACGCCTTCAGCCTTCCCCTCTATGCTTGCGACGAAAACGCGCTGCGGGCATTGGCCTTTCGCGGCTTCGACCTGGTCGCCGCGACGCTCTCGGACAGAGCCCGGCCTCTTGGCCTCGCGGCGGCGGCGAACGTCGAGCGCGGCGAAGATGCCCCCGCGCTTCCTCTTATACTGATCCTAGGCAACGAAGGTTTCGGACTGCCGCGCGAGATAACCGATCTCTGCTCGAGGGAAGTCTACATACCCATGAGCGGAGGAGTGGATTCGCTCAACGTCGTCGTCGCGGGGAGCATCTGCATGTACGCTCTTATTGGTCGGTCACGATGACAGCGATCATCCTCAGCGGGACAGCGCCGATCGCCTCTATGCTGTGAGTAGCTCCGCCGTTGGTGATCACGATGTCGCCGGGCTTCACCTCCGCAAGCTCTCCATTGTCATTCACCAGCGCCGCGCCTTCGAGAATTATATAGTATTCGGTTTCAGCCACGTGGGCATGCTGCCCGATGCTCGAACCGGAGGGTATCACGATTTCCGACAGGAGCCTCAAGTGCTTTTGAAGCGGCTCGACGCCTAGCTGGGTAAGGGCGATTTCGCCTTTGCCCTCCCGCATTCGTGATTTCATCTCTGTCTTCAGGTTCGAACGTTCGACTACCATTGTTTGCTCCTCGGCCATATCCTAACCGCTGGTCGTTTTTGCGGCAACCGTTCTTCATCTATAGTCCAGCGACGCGGCGCGATGTAAAATAGCTCATGGGACGAAGACCGGAAACTACTGACCCTCGCCGCGTTCATAGGGGCCGCACTATCGATTTTCTTTTCGAAGACAAGGATATCATCGTCGTAGAAAAACCCGAAGGGCTCTCGGTCATCGCCTCCGAAGGATCGAGGACAAAAAGCCTCTATGATATGGTGACCGCCCATATACGAAACGCCAATCCCAAGGGCAGGGCCGCCGTCGTGCATCGCCTGGACCGGGACACATCGGGGGTAATGGTTTTTGCCAAGCATGGGGCGGCCAAGAAACGTCTAATGGATAACTGGAACGAGCTGGTGATAGAACGGGGCTACACCGCGGTGGTCGAGGGGAAAGTGAGCGGCGAAGGCGGAATTTTCGACACCTGGCTGGTCGAAAACCGGGCCGGCACCATGTATTCCGCCAAGGCGGGAACTCGTGGCGCCCTGAGGGCGATAACGCGCTGGAGGTTGCTCGAAGCCGGAGAGCGATACTCCCTGGTCGAGTTGAGCTTGGAAACAGGGCGCAAACACCAGATCAGGGTTCAGCTCGCCGAATGGGGCTACCCTATCGCCGGAGATTCCCGCTATGGCGCCCGAGGGGATCCCCTCGGCAGGCTTTGCCTCCACGCCCATCTGCTGGTGCTCCGACATCCCTTCGCTCCCCAGGAATATAGTTTCGAATGTCCGCCGCCCGAATCCTTCGGAGGTTTGGTAAAGCGCGCTCCCGGCAGCACCCGGCCAGGCCGATCGCCGAATCAGAAACCAGGCGGGCGGATATAGATGAGAATAATCGACAACGATTTCGCGAACGACTCGGGGCGTTACCTGATCTTGCGAGGGGTCAGCCTGGGAGGCGACAGCACGATATCGTAGAAGCCTGATCAAGCCTTCTGGTCTTCCCCGTATTTCGTCCCCGAAACCCTTGTGGCATTGAGCACCGCGAGCAAAGCCACGCCGACATCGGCTATCACCGCCTCCCACATCGACGCAAGTCCGAAGGCGCCCAACGCCAAAAAGCCGAGCTTTATCCCGAGGGTGAATACGATATTCTGGATTACAACCTTGCGAGTGAATGCCGCGATCCTGATCGCGTCGGGCAAACGCGAAAGCTTGTCGTCCATGATGACTATATCGGAGGCTTCGAGAGCGGCGTCAGAGCCCAAACCGCCCATGGCGATCCCTAAATCGGCCCTGGCCAAAACCGGCGCGTCGTTCATGCCGTCGCCGACAAAGGCAAGGCTTGAATCCGCAGGCATCGACGCCTTCATGGCCTCCACCCTGGCGAGCTTGCCCTCCGGCAAAAGCCCCGCCGCGTAGTCGTCCATTCCAGTCTCGGCGGCGATTCGAGACGCCGTCTCCTTTCTATCTCCGGAGAGCATGATTACCTGCTTTACGCCGAGTCCTTTCAGGTCTGCCACAGCTTCCGCCGCGCCGTCTTTAAGCTTGTCCGCGGCCGTGATAAAGCCTGCGTATCGCGAATCGACGGCAAGATATACCGAAGTATCGGAGGATGTGCCCGGAAGAGCCGTTATTCCCCTTTCCCTTAAAAATGCCAGGCTTCCGGCCAGAATCCTGCGTCCTTCTACCTGCGCCGAAACCCCCAGCCCACTCGATTCCTCATAATTCGAAAGCTCCGGATTAACCGCAAAAGATTGTGAAGCCTTGCCCTGATTAATATCATCCGCTTTCGCAGCTCTACGTATGGCCAAGGCCAGCGGATGGGATGAATAACGCTCGACAGCGGCGGCTAAGGCCAATAACTCCTCGGCTTCAAACCCGGGAGATGGCACTATTTCCTTTAGCTCGAAGCGCCCTTCGGTGAGTGTGCCCGTTTTATCGAAGACCACGGTATCCAGTTTCAGGAGGTTATCCAAGGCGCCGGCTCCTTTTACCAGGATTTTATGCCGGGAAGCCGCGCCTACTCCGCCGAAATACCCTAGCGGAATGGAAATTACCAAGGCGCAGGGGCAAGAGATGACCAGAAGGACCAGGGCGCGATGGAGCCATTGCGAAAAGATGGCACCGGGGATGATCAGGGGCGGCACGAAAGCTAACATGGCCGCCGCTATGACGACGAAGGGAGTATAGATGGCCGCGAATTTCGTTATGAACTTTTCAGTCGGCGCTTTTCGCTCCTGAGCTTCTTCGACCAAGTTCAGGATTCTCGCCACCGAGGACTGGCCAAAGGGAGCGCTGACTCGCAATCGGAATAAACCCGACTGGCTCAAATATCCCGCCTTGAGCTCCTTGCCGGGTTCGCCCTCCATGGGCAAGGATTCCCCGGTCAGTGAAGAAGTATCCAGTGAGCCCTTCCCTTCAAGTATCGCCCCATCCAAAGGCACTCTCTCGCCTGGCCTCACTTCCACGATTTCGCCGATAAGCACATCCTCGGGCGAGACAAGCTCGACCTTATGGCTGCCTAAATCCGGATCGATTCTCAAGACACGGGCGAACTCGGGGCGCAGGTCTACCAGCCGGGCGATGGAGCGCCTGGAGCTCCGCACCGCTTTTTCCTGAAGCAACTCGCCTAAGGAGTAGAAAAGCATAACCCCCACCGCCTCATAAGGCTCGCCTATAGCCATGGCGCCCAGCGAGGCGATCGCCATGAGGAATAACTCATTGAAGATTTTGCCGCGGGCGATATCGCGAAACGCGCCTAGCAGGACAGGATATCCGACGATCATATAAGCCGCCGAAAGCGGAATGTACTCAGCCCGCAGGCCCGCCCAGGATCGCAGCCACGGGGCCACGACAAAGCTGAGGGCAAAAAGCAGGCCGGATGCGGTCAAACGTATGATGGCCGCGCGATCTTCCGTATCGCTATTGGAATCCGGCCCGGCTTGCTTCCGGGGAGAGCAGGTAGGGCAGGTCGTATCATCTTCGCACTGCTGCGCTGCCGCATGATGGCGCTCGATAAAGTTTTCGCTTTTCATGATTCCTCGCTAGAGCTTTTCTATATAATGGTGCCGGGCGATCTTGAGCAGCTCGGAAACATGCTCGTCCGCCAAGGTATAGAATACCTGCTTGCCATCCCTCCTCCAGCGGACGAGGTTGAGGCTGCGCAAGAAACGCAGATGGTGTGAAACCGCGGGAAGGCTGCTCTCCAGCAAATACGCCAGATCGCAGACACATAGTTCCTCCTGGGCTAAAAGATGAAGAATCTTGATCCGCGTCTCGTCGGCCATTGCCTTGAAAAGCTCCGAAAGCCCCGATACGTCCAACAGGGATTCTCTCAAGGCCGGCGCGATTTCTCTGCAGGAAACGCCGAATTGGCTACATAGATCTTCGTTCATCCATTCTCCCGATCGCTATCGATTAAACGATTAAGCAATCTTTTAATCGTAATATATACCACGACGATTCCATGGTCAATATCCGGATCTTAAGAGTTATTCAGCAAAAATCGGTATAAATATAGAGAATAATCTTGACAGGGCATATCGGGGTTTTTACAGTTTCCCGTTATTACCGGGAGGAACATCATGTGCGGTATTTTTGTTATCGCCGATATCAAGGGGGATGTATCGAAGCTTCGCAAACAAGCTCTCGCCAACGTCAAACGCCTTAGACATCGCGGACCGGATTGGAGCGGCGTCTATTCCGACGACCGGGCGATCCTCTGTCACGAACGTCTTTCCATAGTCGACATCAACCATGGAGCCCAACCGCTCGTCGATTCGATGACCGGCCGGGTTTTAGCGGTCAACGGGGAAATCTACAACCACCGCCAGCTAAGGGCGGAACTACTGAAAAACCCCCACGACTTCAAGACAGACTCTGATTGCGAGCCGCTGCTGTACCTGTACGACGAGTACGGCCCGGAATTTTTGAATAAGCTTAACGGCATTTTCGCCTTCGTGATCTACGATCCCAGAAACGGCGACTATTTCATCGCCCGGGATCATATCGGCATAAACCCTCTTTACTGGGGCAGGGACGGAGAAGGCACCCTGTACATCGCCTCCGAAATGAAGGCTCTCTACGACCTTTGCGTCAAGGTCGAAGTCTTCCCGCCAGGGCATTATTATAAGGGAAGCGAAGGCACGCTGGTTCAGTGGTATAAGCCTGGCTGGGCCGCCCCGGGTTACATCCCCGAGAAACCGGTCGATTTCGAGGAACTCAGGGAAGCCCTCATCGCCGCGGTCAAGCGCCAGCTCATGTGCGACGTGCCCTACGGTCTCTTGATCTCCGGCGGCGTCGATTCCTCGCTCATCGCCGCGATCGCGGCGAAATACGCCGAGCGGCGGGTCGAAACCGACGGGACCGAGCGAGCCTGGTGGCCGAGGATACACTCATTCTCGGTAGGTCTCGCCGACGCCCCCGATACCCGCTACGCCAAGATGGTTGCGCAGCATATCGGAAGCGAGCACCACGAGTTGGTTTTCACCATTCAGGAAGCGATCGACGCGCTTTCCGACGTTATTTATCATCTTGAGACCTTCGACGTGACTACTATCCGCGCCGGCACCCCCATGTATTTGATGTCGAGAAAGATCAAGGCCATGGGAATCAAGATGATTCTCTCCGGCGAAGGCTCGGACGAAATATTCGGCGGGTACCTCTATTTCCATAAGGCGCCCAACCGGGTCGAATTTCACGAAGAGCTCGTCCGGAAACTTTCGATGCTTCATCTCTACGATTGCCTGAGGGCGAATAAAATGCCAGCGGCCTGGGGCCTCGAGGCGCGAGTTCCCTTCCTCGATCCCGAATTCCTGGAAGTCGCGATGAATGTCGATCCGGCCGACAAGATGATCCGCTCGAGCGAAGGCCGAATGGAAAAATACATTCTCCGCAAAGCCTTCGACGGCTGGATTCCCGATGAAATTCTCTGGCGCCAGAAGGAGCAGTTCTCCGATGGGGTCGGGTATTCCTGGATCGACTCGCTCAAAGCTTTCGCCGAAAAGGAAGTCTCCGATTCGGCCATGGCCAACGCCGCGTACCGTTTTCCGGTCAAGACGCCGCCGACCAAGGAAGCCTATCTTTATCGGTCGATTTACGAAGATCATTTCAAGAACCCAAGCGCAGTGGACCTCGTCCCCGACGGGCCCTCGATAGCCTGCTCCACCCCGACCGCCATACGCTGGGACGCGGCCTGGGCCAACCAGGCCGACCCCTCCGGCCGGGCGGTTAGAGGCGTGCACGGAAATAGTCTGAAGTAGTCCGGGTTAATATTTTTGACAGGAATGACAGGATTTTACTCGGATAGTATTTAGAATAGAATAAACACGGCAATTAGATGAATTCTAGTTGCCGTGTTTTAA
>CAYVOD010000006.1:19798-46707 GCA_964453055.1 uncultured Treponema sp.
TCCTCGATCGCGTCGTACCGGGGATGATGGCACATTCGGGGTAGGCCGCCGACTATTCCCTCCATCTCGGCCTCAGTGAGGGACTGGCCTTCAAGCCCGAAAAAGGGCATCGGTTCGTCCATGGTTGCTGCGGCCGCGCCTTCGTGACCCAGGAAAATGACTAGCATAAGCATAAGCCCGTAAAAGATTTTTTTCATATTCACCTCCTTTTGGTTTATAGAAACGGAAGCAACGCTCCAGCTTTACCACGTGGGGAGATAAGGGCTTCGCTTCAAAATTCTGGAGGAAATGGTGTTAAAAATCGCTTTTTTGGTATTAGTGCTCGCGGGCTTGAAGGATAGGGAGTCGCTCAATTTTTCATACTGCGTCGAACAAGGATTTGACGATTCATGCGGGCTGAGCGCTCTTGCTTGCCTGATGGATAAATACTGGAATTGGCCCTGTGACGAGCTATCGCTGGCAGCTGACTATCTTGCGACTCAACCCGAGGTTGAGGCGCTGCAAGTTTCCTTAGCCGCGATGGCCGAGATTCTTGATAATAACGGCTTTATTTATAAGGCATTTAAAATGAATCACGAAGAACTAATCCGCGCTACCGAAAGCCATGCGCCGATCATCGTCCATTACTCCAAGCCCGAAGGGCATTTCGCTTTAGCGCTTTCCGCGAACGAACGCTGGATTCTCGCGGCGGACCCGGCCGAGGGCTGCCTGTTCATCGAACGGAACAGCTTCGAGGATCGATGGTCGGGAGCCGTGCTCGTGGCCATGGGGACGAAAACGGAAAAAAACCAGGTTCTGCTCAGCGAGGCCGTAAACAACGCGGCGGCTCGGCTGGCGTTATTGGAACGAGCGTCGTCTGCGAACAGCCGCCTGGCATGGCGTTTAAGGCGAATGGAGTAGCGATCGTGAGTCGATTTCCCTTGGCGGCTGGTCTCTTGGCGGCGAGTCTCTTGACCACGTTTTCCTCGCTTCTATGCGCGCAAGCCTCGGAGCATCAGAGAACCGCGGTCGCGGTTAATACCGACCTGCGTATCACCCTGAGCTTTTCGTCGGCCCTATATTCGCTAACGACCGATTCAGGCTCGTCGCTGGAAGCGGATAGTGGCGTGGAAATTGACCTAAGCATGAATGAGAAATTCGGTATTTCATCAGCCTTGCCTTTTGTGGTCATCGCGCCGCTCGGTCAGGATGAGAGCGATAGATTACTGTTCGCGTTGGGCGATCCTTCTGCTTCGCTGTACGCGACAGGACGGATCGGCGATTGGCGGGTATCGGTTAAATTCGGATATACCTATCCTCTGGGAATCTGGAATTCGTATCAGGCTGAAGAAGCCAAAATCATGTCTGGTTCCGGGTATCACCGCGTCGCAGGAACGATCTCGGCCCTTCGGTATATGGATCCGCTGGCGGCCGGTTTCAATATAGGTATTGAACATTGTTTTGGGAAACCGTACAGGCTTGGAGTCGGGACGATCCCGTTGTCGCTTAGTCTCGGCCTCTTCGCCACCGAGGCGCTCAACTCGGTCGCGGCCTTATCGGCGGGATTGCATCAGCGATATTCTACCGCGGCGGAGATCAATGGGATTCCGGAACGACCGGCGGGAAAATACTCGCTCTCCGTTTCCGGATCGCTGCTGGTCGGTCGAGACGGGCGTACGGTATCGATAGGACTAACCAAGTCTGTGAGCGATCTTTCGTCTCCGGCGGCGTTTGCCATTGAAGCCGCATTCGCCTTTAACGGGAGGAATGAAAAATGAGCGCATCTTTCGATTCGCGCGGCCAGGGGGGCGCCTGTCGCATGCGTCGCGCGCCAGTGTGGCTCGCGGCAAGTTGCGCGATGGCGCTCTGCTATGCGCTAATATCCTGCAATCAGGAAACTTCTTCCTGGTATCCCGCCGGGAAGGCTGAAGTTGTCTCTTTTTACGAACTCGAGTCAGGCGGGCAGGAGTTTCTGACCGCGACGATCGAAGTGGTAAACACGGGCAAGTCGGGGATCGGCTCATGCTCTTTATCTATTTCGGCAAAAACGACGGAAAGAACCTACAAGACAACGTTCATCAAGACTATCGACATTCAACCCGGCGGAAAGGTTTATTTCGATATAGAGATCCTTTACCGCTCCGCTGAAGAACGGCTCACGCCGGAAGGCCTTGCGATAATCGGCGAGTTCTATTACTAGTTGAACCGAAGACGAAAGCCTGATACCGTATGAGCTAGATATCATATTTTAATTCCTTGCCGCCACTTATTGCTTTTTTAGGGGGAATTCCATGAATTATCTTGTCGCGTACATATCAAAAACCGGCACGACCAAGGAGATCGCTGAACGGATCGCGAAAATACTCGAAGAACGAGGCGACAAAGCCGAGGCTAAACCGATAAGCGCGATAACAGGGTTATCGGGATACGACAGGATCATCCTTGGTTCGCCGGTAAACGGCATGAAAGCGCTTGGCGAATTCGACTCCTTCTGCAAGGAAAAGGCCTCGGCCAGCGATGCGCCCAAGGACCTGTTCCTGGTTTCATATATGTTCGAAAATGGTAGGGCGATGTGGAAAAAAGCCCTTCAAAAGGAAAAAACCAGGGTGGCCGAGATACTTGACGCCCGTAGTTCCGAATTTTTCGGCGGGAGAATCGATAAGCAACTGCCTGGATTCGCCCGCTTGATATTCGGGATTCCCCGGGATATGCCCCTGGATATCAGGAATTGGGAAGCGATCGAATCGTGGGGGAAAAGCCTATAAGCCGTAGGGCTTTTTCATATACTTGATTTATCGCTCGAATCTCTCGCCATCGTCATCCGCTCCGTCGGAGTCCAGGGATGAAACCTGAGGTCGCGATGGACGTTGGCCGGCATCGGCATGGCCGCCGAAGACCTCGGGATTCCGCAGGATATCCCTCGGCTTTGAGCCCTGGGCGGGGCCGACGATGCCTCGTTCCTCCATAAGTTCCACCAGCCTGGCGGATCTGTTGTATCCTATTTTCAATCGGCGCTGAATGTAGGAAGCGCTGGCCTTACCCTGCTGCATGACGATCTCCAGGGCTTTTTCGAAAAGCGGATCGCTCTCGCCGTCGTCGAAAAGCCCGGGCTCGGCGTTTTCTTCCTCTTCGTCGTAGAAAATTTCGTCATCGATATATTCGGGCTCTCCCAATGTTTTGACGTGGGCTACGCAGCGCTCCACCTCTTCTTCTGATACGAAAGCACCCTGCATGCGAACCGGGAACGGGTCCTGGGCTCCGGAATAGAGCATATCGCCCCGCCCGAGAAGCTTCTCGGCGCCCACCATGTCGATGATGATCCGGCTGTCGAATTTGCTGGCCACCATGAAGGCGATGCGCGACGGTATATTGGCTTTTATCAGGCCGGTGATAACGTCGATGGAGGGCCGCTGGGTAGCGAGCACGAGGTGGATGCCGACGGCCCGGGACATCGCCGCCAGTCGCGCCAGCGTCGCTTCCAGCTCTTTGCCGGTGGTGGCCATGAGGTCGGCGAACTCGTCGACGATGACGACGATATAAGGCAGTTTTTCCTGGACGATGCCCCGTTCTTTTATCCTTCGATTGAAGGTTTTTATGTCCCTCACTCCAGCCTTGTCCAAAATCGAATAACGCCGCTCCATTTCGCAGATGCAGTACTGCAAAGCCTGAAAAGCCCGCTTGGACTCGGTGATCACCGGCGTCAGCAAGTGAGGAATCCCGTTGTACAGCTTGAGCTCGACTATTTTCGGATCGATGAGGATGAGCTTCACTTCTTCGGGAGTCCGCTTGTAAAGCACCGAAAGGATGATGGCGTTGACGCAGACCGACTTGCCCGAGCCGGTGGCCCCCGCGATGAGGAGGTGCGGCATCTGGGTGAGGTCGGAGAATTGCACTCCGCCGGAAATATCCTTGCCCAGGGCGTAGGGTATTTCCATCTTGGAGTTCCTGAAAGCCTCGTGCTCGATGATCTCCCTCAGCGAGACGATCGCCCGCTTTTCGTTAGGTACTTCGATGCCCACCGCGTGCTTGCCGGGGATGGGCGCGACGATTCGCACGGTGGAAGCGGCCAGGCGGAGCGCGATGTTATCAGAGAGGTTGGTTATCTTGGAAATCTTGACCCCGTGGGCGGGCAGGATTTCGTACATCGTGATGACGGGGCCTTTACGAATGCCCGTAACCTCGGCCTCGATGTTGAATTCGGCCAAAGTTTCGCGCAGGATTTCCGCGTTCCGCCTGGTCTTGTCGTCGATAATCCAGTACTGTCCGTCGGGATAGCTATTGAGGATGCCGTCCACCGGCACGGCATAGGTTTTTTTCTTGCGCTCGATTATCCGCTGGACCAAAGCCTTCCTTTCCTCGTCGCCCAACGCGCCCGATGCTCCGCTGGCTGCTTGGGGCGGCACGGAGGTGAATTCGATTTCCTTGCCGGAACTATCAGCGATCGCTTCGGCCCTCGTCGCGCTAGGCTCGGCTGGATCCGCGACCCGCGGCCTGCCTCGATCAGGCTCAAGTCCAGCCCTCAATCCCTGGAGAGGAGGGAGCTCCGGGAACGAAATATCCTTCGCCGGCAGGGAAAGTGCTTCGGACTCTCGCAAACGGATCTCCGCCTTGCTCTTTTTTAATCTCCTGTCCTCCGCCCATTGCCTGAACCTCGCCCGGAGCCCGACTATCATGGATTTCTTCGGCTTTTCCAGGTTTCTTCCGCTCTTGGGCTTTTTCTCGGGCAGCCTGCCCGTGGAACGAAGCCAGGTTCCCAGCTTGACATAACCGAATATCACGGCGGCTAGTGCGACGGCCAGCAAAAATCCCAGGCCGGCGTAGAGCGAGGACAGCCCCACCGCCGCGAAAACCGGGTGGTTCTCGAAAAAGGCGCCGGGTTCGGTCGTGAGCTTGGCGAAAGCGGCGACGACTAAAAAGGGGAATGCGGACGAAGCAAGCAGATAGGTGCTTCGGGGAAGAAATTTCGGGATCATCGCGAGAACCGAAGCGAGGAGGCTTACTGCGGGGATGTAAAAAGCCGCCCAGGAAAAGGCTTTTCCGAGGAAGATTCCGGGACCGATAATCGCCTTCCATCCCTGCGGCCACAGCGGAGCTATCGTTATGGAGAGCATCAAATAAACCGAAAGTACGAAAAAGAAGAGAAACAGCCTCCCATTCAATGTGGAAAAGAATGCTTTCTCCGCATTCTCATCCTTAGCCTTTCCTCCGGGAGAGCCTTGCCGCGGACGAGGAGCCTTCACGACGCTCGCCTTGGGCGCCGAATCCCTGGCGTTTTTTGAGAATGACTTTTCCACGCTTTCCTTTTCCACGTTTTCGGCGGCTTCTTCTGTTGCGAATCTCGGCATGAGCGCTCCATGACAGCTTCAATGCCCAATCCAGGGCAGAGACGAGGCTAGTATTGATTATCGGCAGGAAAATGGGGGGAAATCAAAGAATTGGGGCGATTGGGACTCGATACCTCTTCGTCTCAGCTAAAAATCAGGCTAATTGCTCCCAGCGCCACAAGATAGACCGCGAACCAGTAAATTTTACCGCCCTTGATAATTTTCAATAAAATCCGGAGCGAAAGCAGTCCTGATACGAAAGCCGCCAGAGCGGATAACGCGAGGTTTCCGTACGAAACCGCTCCTATCATTTCGCCAGCGTCTTTCAACGTAAGCAAAAAGGCTCCGCCTATGGCCGGGATGGATAGGAGAAAGGAAAATTCTCCCGCCGTGGCTCTATCCAAACCGGCGAAAAGCCCCGCCGAGATCGTCATGCCCGAACGGCTGACTCCCGAGAATACGCCGATGCCTTGGGCTAGGCCGACAAAGGCCGCGCGCTTCCACCCTATCGCATCTGGTCCGCGGGAACCTGGTTTTACCAGGGCGGTAAGCCCCAAGACCAGGGCGGTAAACAACATCCGCAAGGCTACGGCTTTTACATCGCCTGTCGAGAAAAATTTTTCGATTCCGTAGCCAATGACTCCAGTGACGCCAGTAGCTATCAGAAGCGGAGGGACATAAGCGAGATTAATGGCTTGTTCCTGGATTTTCGGATCGTTTTTCCCGTCTCCAACGCCGTTTTTTGTCTCCTTGCGGCGAAATAGAAAAGCCCACAAGGCGGCAACTATCGCGGCGATACGCTTGCGCAAAACGATGACCACGGCGAAGAGGGTCGCGATATGGAGAATCACGTCGAAAAGAAGGGGAACATCGGTGAGGCCGAGAAGGTTTTTCAGAAGCTCGAGATGGCCTGAGGACGAGATGGGCAAGAATTCCGCTATGCCTTGAATAAGGCCGAGGGCCAGGGCTTGTAAGGCAGTCATGCGAACCTCCCGGTGGATTTTATCCTAGCCTCTATCGAGAAACGCTTCAACCAGGAAAAGGCATTCAGGGTATTGAAATAAGGTTTTCGCTATCCTGGGGTGATTGCCTCCGGCCTCGGTATTTGATTATAGTTCTATGATAATAAGCAACTAGTTCCGCGCGGGATTCCAAGCGCGAAGAACTCGGGAAGCCAAGCCCGAAAGGAACGATGATGAATATCGAAAAAGACAAGGTTGTCACGATCGACTACAGCCTGCGCGACGCCGCGGGAAAACTCATAGACTCCTCGGACGGCGGAGAGCCCCTTGTCTATCTTCACGGCAACTCCAATATCATTCCAGGTCTCGAAAAAGAGCTGGAAGGCAAAACTTCGGGCGATAAGGTCAATTGCGTAATACCGGCAGGAGACGCTTACGGGGAGCGGGACGAAAGCCTGGTTTTCAAGATGAATAAAAAGGAATTCGGCCCCGAAGCCGAGGTTTCGCCGGGAATGCAGTTCGAAGCCAGAGGCGAAGGCGGCTCACAGATTGTCACCGTCGTGGACGTTTCCGGCGAGGATATCACCATTGACGCCAACCACCCGCTGGCCGGCGAAACCCTGCATTTCGACGTGAAGGTCGTGGACGTGCGGGACGCTTCCGAGGAAGAGTTGCAGCATGGCCACGTCCACTCCGGCGGTTGCGGGGGCGGCTGTGAATGCGGTTGCGGGGATGACTGCGACTGTGGGGACGATTGCGGAGACGACTGCGGCTGCGAAGCGGGATGCGCTGACGGCTGCTGCAATTAAATCACGGTCTTGTTTGTTTTCGACATAGTATGAAAAGAAGCCTTCCTCGCGTGAGAATTCTCGATGTTCTGGTAGCGGTTATAGGTCTAGGATTGGTTTTGCTATCGGTGAGTTTGGTTTATTCCGACAGCAGGGGAAGGCTCATGGTCCATGTCAGCGGCGTGGAGGACGAATGGCTCCAGCCGCTGGACAGGCCTGCGGTTATCGAGGTGCCGGGGCCCTTAGGCATCACCGTGGTTCGCGTCGAGAACAACAGCGTCCATATCGAAAAATCCCCCTGCCCCAACCAAACCTGCGTCGCGGCCGGAGATATCGACGCCGCCAATCTATGGATCGCCTGCCTGCCCAACAGCGTCTTTGTCAGTATAGAAGGTGCCGACGACCCCCTCGAGGCTCTAGATGCATCGTCCTTCTGAGGATTTTTCGGATAAAGCGCGCCTTACGGCGTTTTTAGGCTCTTTTTGCTTTTTCCTGTCGGCGGTGGAATACATGCTTCCCAAGCCGCTGCCCTTCATGCGATTGGGAATAGCCAATCTGCCTATCCTCATCGCCATCGATATTCTTCCTTTCACGTGGTATCTAGTCCTCGCCCTGGTCAAGGTGATCGGAATGAGCATCATTTCGGGCACGCTTTTTTCTTATGTAGCGCTTTTCTCGCTTGTGGGGACGATGACCGCCGCCCTCAGCATGTGGGGCTTGCGGCGTGCCGGGGGCCGGCATATCAGCCAGATCGGCGTATCCATCGCCGGCGCGATGGTGTCCAACGCGACGCAGATCCTGATCGCCCGCTACCTTGTTTTCAAGGAAACCGCCTGGCTCATCGCGCCGCTTTTCCTCGGCATGGGGCTCGCGACCGGCGCCGCCTTGGGTCTTTTCTCCGAGCGTTTCGTCAGGATATCCAGGTGGTACGCCCTGGCCGCTGGCTTGCCGCCAGTTTCGGAGGAAGATTTAGCCGAACCAAAGCCAGGGGCTGTAAAGTCCTTCTTTGATCGCTTGTCCGAACGCCGGGTACTCAAAGGAAACAAGGGCGCGGCGGGAAAGAAAGCGGGCAGGGAGAAAGCGGCGGCGGCGAGGGCGCACCGCCGGGAAAAGGCCCAGGAGCTTTTCTCGCCCGGCCCGATGGCCTTGGCCGGCGTCCTCGTCATGGCCGCCTTCCTGAGCATGAAAAACCTGCCGGCCAAGGCGCTGCTCCTAGTCCTATTCGCCCTCGCCGCCGCCGCCCTCGGCAAACGTTTTTCCCTCTTCGTCACCCTCTCTGTCTCTGCCGGAATCGTCGCGGCCAATCTCCTCATCCCTTCGGGTAAAATACTGGGCACTTTTTTAGGGCTTAAAATAACCGAAGGGGCGCTCATGGAAGGACTACAGCGAGCGATCACCTTCGAGGGGCTGATGTATATCTCAAAGGCCTCGATCATGCCCGGCTTGAATCTTCCCGGACGATTGGGAAGCATAGTCGCGGCGGCATTCGGATATTACGAAAGAGTCCTGGAGTACAAAGGGAAGATCAGGCCGAGCGCCGTTGCGATGGATGCCGACGCTCTTATGATGCGGGTCTGGGAGAGCGATTCAACCCCAATCCCCGCCAAGCCTGTTCAAAAAAACGACCTATTGCCGGCGGAACGCTTGAAGAAGGGCACAGGCCTTGTCGTGCTCGTCCTCGCTTCTGCCTCAGCCTGGATTCTGATGTTTTTCTTTCGCTGAGACTAGCGATCCCCCTTAGCCGCTCGCCTCTCCCTGCCCAGCCATTGACCGCCAATCAACTACGGAGGATTATTATCATGCGAGGGTCCCAATGGGTAGAGACAGAAAAATCGAGGACATGTCCGTCATAACCGACGCGGCGATGGCGATAATCGAAGCCTCGGGGGTAGAACACCTTTCGGCCCGAAAACTTACGGCCCAGCTTCGCATATCGCCGATGACCCTTTATAATTACGTGGAAAGCCGGGATGCGCTCCTGAAGCTGCTTCTCAAACGAGGCTTCGAAGAACTCTGGCTCGGCCTGAAAGAAAAACTCGAACTGTCCGCGACAAGCGACAATCCCCTTCGCATGTACATCGCCCTGGCCGAACACATGTTCCAATTTGGCCTTCGTCGCCCAAACCTCTACCGCTTCCTCTTTTCTTCCGACATCGCGCGGCTGTTGAGCGACGAAACCCTTGCCCGCGAATACCGCAGCATAAGCCAGACTCTACTGCCGCGAATCCGAGACATCTCGAGAGAACGGGATATCCTCGATGACATCTACATGTTTCAGGTGCTCATCAACGCCCTGATTCTCGGCGTCATCGATAAAAAAGTCGGTATGCAGATCGATCGCTTTCCCCTGCTTGTCCAGAGAGCCTATGATAGTTTGTTACTAAGAGATGAAAAATACATTGAGTAGCCTAGAAATTTATCGTATGTCCTTGTATGGCTAGATCCGGATCTGTTGAATTATAATAAAAAGAATAACCTTCGCCGTCTTCTATCTCGAAGCTTTTTGAAAACCTTTGAAATTCGCTTTCTACATACACAGTAAAATCTTTGGGCTTGGACAAGTATACTTCATAATCTAAATACCCAGTTGTCGGGTACCATTCGTCAAATCCTAAGTTTTGACCTCCATCCCCTGGTTCCATCCCCGTGACCCAAATCGATATTTTTCCAGAATCGTATTTATTAAAATGCCCAAGTATCATTTTTATTTTAAATAAAGTCTTCGGCAATTCACAAGAAGAAAATGTCATTAAAGGCAAGACCATAAACAGAACCAACTTGAATGAAAGCTTACTATTCTTGTCCATTCCAACCCACCTTAGATTCTCGAATTTATACTCTCAGTATTTATAATCATATACAAGAATCAAGATTAAGAAATCAATTTTAATCTAAGCTTCGATTATGTAACAGTATAAGTCTTTTAGTTTCAAATGAGTAATTTTTTATACGTTATCTTTTTATATTTATACTTTTTATCAAAAATTCACGAATACTCTATTTACAACGCTTATATCATTGTGCAACTATCTTTTTTCAAGGAATTCTTTTGGGATTCCAGGAGGAAATGATGAATACTTATGCAGATGATTGTTTCGCCGAAATCAAAGCGAAAAATCCCGGAGAGCCTGAATTTCATCAGGCGGTTCATGAAGTCCTAAAATCCGTATCCCCTGTGCTGGAGAAGCGGCCTATATACAGGAAGATGAAAATCCTTGAGCGGATAGCCATCCCCGAGCGGACGGTCATTTTTCGCGTTCCCTGGGTGGACGACAAGGGCGATGTACGGGTGAACACAGGCTACAGGGTGGAGATGAACAGCGCGATCGGCCCCTATAAAGGCGGCCTCAGGTTCCATTCAAGCGTCTATCTGGGGCTTCTCAAGTTTCTCGCCTTCGAGCAGACCTTCAAGAACTCCCTCACCACGCTCCCAATGGGGGGCGCCAAGGGAGGTTCCGACTTCGATCCCCACGGCAAGAGCGACATGGAAGTCATGAAATTCTGCCAGAGCTTCATGACCGAGTTAAGCCGCCATATAGGCCAGTTCACCGACGTGCCCGCGGGAGACATCGGCGTGGGAGGGCGCGAAATCGGCTATATGTTCGGTCAGTACAAGCGCCTGAAAAACGAATTCTCCGGCGTTTTGACCGGCAAGGGCGTGAAATGGGGAGGCTCTTTCATCAGGCCCGAGGCGACGGGCTACGGCTGCGCCTATTTCGCCGAGGAAATGCTCGGTACCGTAGGCCAAGGATTGAAAGGCAAGACCTGCCTGGTTTCTGGTGCCGGCAACGTAGCCCAGTTCATGGTTCAGAAGCTCATCCAGGAAGGGGCTAAGGTAGTAACGCTTTCGGACTCTTCCGGGCATATTTACGACGAAGAAGGTATCGACGAAGAGAAGCTGGAATTCGTCATGGAACTGAAAAACGCTTTCCGGGGCAGGATTTCCGAGTACGCGAGACAATACCCGAAGGCGGTGTACACCGCCTTCGATCCCAACCTGGGATACAACAAGCTTTGGGACCACAAGGCCGACTGCGCCTTCCCCTGCGCTACCCAGAACGAGATAAACGCCATCGACGCTGCCAATTTGGTCAAGAACGGAGTAAAATTGGTTGCCGAGGGCTCCAATATGTCCACGGTGCCCGAAGGCGTGGATACCTTCCAGGAATCGGGGATTCTTTTTGCGCCGGGAAAAGCATCAAACGCAGGCGGGGTCGCCACCTCCGGACTGGAGATGACCCAGAACAGCCAGCGCATGGTTTGGACCAGGGGAGACGTGGACAAGCACCTGAGAACCATCATGAAAAACATACACGCTAGCTGCCTGAGCGCGGCCGAAGCTTACGGCAGCCCGGGCAACTACGTGGTAGGCGCCAACATCCACGGTTTTACGAAGGTCGCCGACGCCATGTGCGACCAGGGGATCGTGTAATACTGACTTACCTTTGAATCATGGCGCCGCTGGGGGCCCTGCCCGGGCCCCCAGCGGCGCCTTCACCTCGGACATTTACCCTTTGACTACGATATTTACCAGCTTGTCCTTCACCACGATAAACTTGGCGATCGTCTTGCCGGCCGTCCATTCCCGGACCTTGGCCGAAGCGAGGGCTTTTTCGCGCATGGTCTCCTCGGCGCTCCCGGCGGGCAGCACGAGCTTGTCCCGGATCTTGCCGTTGACCTGCACGACGATTTCCTTTTCCTCATCCAGGGTGAGGGCCTCGTCATAAACGGGCCAGGCTGCCTTGGAGACGCTCACGCCCTTGGTCGGCCCGCCTTTCGACATATTCAGCTTTTCCCAGAGTTCCTCGCCCAGATGGGGCGCGTATGGCGAGAGAAGGAGGACGAAGGGCTCCCAGAGCTTTCTGGGCACCTGTTCCAGCTTGGATACGTCGTTGAGGAAAATCATCATCTGGGATATGGCGGTGTTGAAGTTCAGGGTGTCGGTGTCGCGGGTGACCTTTTTTATCGTCTTGTGCAAAAGCTTTGTCAGCTCGGCTGAAGGTTCGACATCCGCGATTGGCTTTTCGGAGGTCGCCCATGCCCGCTCGAGGAAGCGGGAAACGCCCACGAGGCCGGCGGTTGACCAAGGCTTGGAGACTTCGAGGGGCCCCATGAACATTTCGTAGACCCGCATGGAGTCGGCGCCGAAATTGACGATGATATCGTCGGGATTGATCACGTTGCCCCGGCTTTTGGACATTTTCTGGTTGTCCTCGCCCAGTATCATTCCCTGGTTCACAAGCCTCAAGAAGGGCTCGTCGCTGCTCACGACGCCGATATCGTAGAGGACTTTGTGCCAGAAGCGGGAATACAGAAGGTGAAGCACCGCGTGCTCGGCCCCTCCGACGTAGAGATCGACGGGCATCCAGTAGCTTTCGATGGCCGGGTCGACGAAGGCTTTGTCGTTTTTCGGATCGAGGAAGCGTAGATAGTACCAACAGGATCCAGCCCACTGGGGCATGGTATTCGTCTCCCGCTTTGCCGGCCCGCCGCATGTAGGGCAGGTTGTGTTGACCCATTCGGTGATATTGGCCAGGGGCGATTCGCCCGTGCCCGTGGGCGTGTAGCTCGTAACCTGGGGGAGAAGGAGGGGAAGGTCTTTTTCTTCCAAGGGCACGATGCCGCATTTCTTGCAATGGACCACTGGAATCGGCTCGCCCCAGTAGCGCTGGCGGCTGAAAAGCCAGTCCCTAAGCTTGTAGTTGACCGCTTTTTTGCCAATGCCTTTTTCTTCCAGCCACGCGGTAATACGGGTGATCGCCTCCGGGGTCGGCAGGCCGTCGAACTGGCCCGAATTGACCGCGAAACCGTCCGCCGCGGTGCAGGCTTCGGGCTCCCTGTCGAAGGGTCCGGTTTCGCCTTGAGCCGCCACTACCTGGACGATGGGCAGGCCGAAGGCTTTGGCGAAGTCCCAGTCGCGCTCGTCATGGGCGGGCACGCCCATGATGGCTCCGGTTCCGTAGGATATGAGGACGTAGTCGGAAATCCATATGGGGATTTCCTTTCCTGTGACGGGATTGAGCGCGTAGGAGCCGGTGAACACGCCGGTCTTGTCCTTTGCCAGATCCGTGCGCTCCAGGTCGCTCTTTCGGGCCGCTTCCTGGACATAGGCTTCCACCGCCGCCTCGCATTCGCTCGTCGTCAGCGCGGGCACCAGCGGATGCTCCGGCGAGAGAACCATATAGGTAGCACCGAAGAGAGTGTCGGGCCTGGTAGTGTAGACCTCCAGGGTATCCTTGCGGCCGGGCAAGCTGAAATGCACCGAGGCGCCTTCGGAGCGGCCGATCCAGTTGCGCTGCATGAGCTTTATGGGCTCGGGCCAGTCGACCTTTTCGAGGCCTTCAAGGAGCCTGTCGGCGTAGGCGGTGATCTTGAGCACCCACTGGCGGATCCGCTTGCGGGTCACCTTGGTGTGGCAGCGCTCGCACTCTCCGTCCTTGACCTCTTCGTTGGCCAGGCCAGTCTTGCAGGAGGGGCACCAGTTGATGGGCATCTCGGACTCGTAGGCCAGGCCTTTCTTGAAAAGCTGGAGGAAGATCCATTGGGTCCACTTGTAGTAGTCAGGCGTGCAGGTCGACACTTCCCTGTCCCAGTCGTAGGAAAAACCAAGGGCTTTGATCTGGGCGCGGAACCTGTCGACGTTGGCCATGGTGGTCACTTCAGGATGGGTGCCGGTCTGGATGGCGTAGTTCTCCGCCGGCAGGCCGAAAGCGTCGAACCCCATGGGGTGGAGCACATTGTAGCCGTTCATGCGCAGGAAGCGGCAGTAAATGTCCGTGGCCGTATAGCCCTCGGGATGGCCCACGTGCAGGCCAGCCCCCGAAGGATAAGGAAACATGTCCAGGACATAACGGCGCTTTCCCTTGGCGAAAGAAGGGTCCTCCACCGCGCGGAAGGTCTTTTCCTCTTCCCAGCGCCGCTGCCATTTTTTCTCGATGCTTTCAAACGGATACTTGGCCATGACATAAACTCCAGTGTTTTCAACGCCCCGAGGGCTTTTGCCGCCCGCGGTTTGGATGATAATAGTCTCATTATCAGCACTCGTTCAAGCCTCGAGCCTGATTTTACTGGACTCCGGCGGTAGTTGTATAATTCCCAAAATAATATATAGTGAAACCATGGAGGGAAGCATGAATAATAAAAAACGCTTACTCGCCGGAATCGCTTTGGCCTTCTTCGCCATGTCGATCGCATCCTGCACGCTGACCAAGAAGATCCTTCCTCCCGGACAGGCCAAGAAGATCACCGGCCAGCAGAGCGCCTCGGGCAAAAAGTAATTTCGCAAAGCCCATGTCGAGCCTTTGGGGCGAAGCCTGGGCTTCTTTTTTTGTTCGAGCCCTTTGCTAGTCCCCCAATGCTTTGATAAAAGCCCTCAGATTTTCGCTGCTCACCCCAGGCGGCATGCCGCCGCCGCAGGAAAATATGACGCCGGAACGGTCGGAAAGGGCGTTTTTCATGGCAAACGTCTCCTTATACACCGTTTCAGGCGTGCCAGCTGCCAACACATCACGGGGTGGCAGGTTGCCTAGGATAGCCAAGCCAGGACCGGCCGCGGCCTTGAGCTCGGAAAGGCTCAGATCGAAACCGGGATTAAAAAGATTTACGCCCATTTCGACGAGATGGGGCGCGCTCACCGCGCACGGCGCGTCGTTATGCAAAAAACGCAAATTCAGGTCGCTGGTGAATAGCCGTTTGAAATAAGGATACCCGAACTCCATGAACTCCGGCTCGCCCAAAAAGCCGATGATATCGTCTAAAACGAGAAGCCCTTTTATAGAAGGAAAGCATTCGCGCTGCAAATCAACCCAGTCGATCAGGAAGATCGTGATCTTTTCCAGCAAGGCGTGGGCCTTGCCGGGATCCATCATCATGGCTGTGAGAAATTCGGTGCTTCCCATCAGGTAGCTGGCGATATTCAAGGGCCCTCGACAAACCGCGATGCGCGATCTGTGCCCGAGTTCCTCCATGGGTCCGCGGGCGAGCAAAAGGCGGTTCAATACGAAGGGCAAGAGCCCGTCGGTTCTCGGGTCGGGCTGGTGCAGCTCGTCGATGTCCTCCATCGATCGTATAACGCGGTGCGCGTGCGGAAACTCGTCCGCCGGAAAACTCGAACGGGCGCCGAATGCGGAAGGCTCCGTACACATGCCGTATTCCGACCAAAAACCCGGCAGGAAGATCGCGTCCGGAAAAGTCTCGATCGCCTTGAGGTTGGCCTTGAACCAGATTTCGTCGCTGGAGAAATAATCGAGGATGCGGACTCCATACCAGTTGGGCAACCATGGACTGTCGATGATGAAAGCGGCCGGGGCCGGATCGATTATGTCGCCGCTCACAGCCTTGAGAAGCGTACCCCATTGGGCATCGGTCATGTCATCCTCCTTCGCGCCGGACAGTCTTCCTTGTCGCAGCCGCCGCAACCATAAGCAGCCCGACGCAGGCCGGGACCAGCGCCGAAAACGCCGGAAACTGATTTCTCCGGAATCATCATCGCGGAAGCGTTGAGCGATATACCGCAGGGGTTCTGGGGCAATAGCGCGAAAAGCGCTTCCTGGGCAGAGACAGGCCAGCCGCAGTACCCGGGGCTGAACCGTTCGGTGCAGCCGAAACCACTCGGCAAAACGTCTTTTTCCGCAATCCTTTGAATAGCCTCGGCAACGTTGTCCGCCGCAAGAGAGGCGATGGCGTCGAGCATGTAGGCTTCGACCGATGATCCGGATTCGGCGAGACTTCGAATCCGCGACCCGATCTCGGCTCCTATGGTGCAGGCGAACACGACTATCTTTCGTGCCTTCGCGAGCCGGGCGAGTATCCTAGGGCCGGGAGAAAATTCCCGATCCCCCGCGATAAAACATTCCCTGTCGGGGGAGAGCGTCCGCAGATCGTATTCCGCGTAGATTCCCCTGGGAACGATGAGCGAAGCGGCATTCCCAAGTTCCTTCTCGGCGAGCATTTTGAAATATCCGTCCATCGAGTCCTTGCGATATCCCATTTCCTCGATGACTTGATCGAAACCCGGAAGAATTTCCTGGACCGGCAGCAGAAATTCCACGACCCTATTCCCTTGCGCGAAGCTTCGAACGTTCCAGCGCGCGGACGAAAGCCCTGATGTGCTCCGGCCCCGTTCCGCAGCAGCCCCCGACGATATTCGCTCCCGCGGCGACGAGCTGGCCAAGCATGGAAGCCATGTATTCCGGCCCTTCGGGAAAAACCGTTTTGCCGTCTTCGTAACGGGGAAGCCCAGCGTTGGCGTGCACGAGAACAGCCGTCTCGGCGTCGAAAGACCTGATTTCGCGCACGATTTCGATCATCTGGGTAAATCCGCCTCCGCAGTTGGTACCGATGACCGAAGCCCCAGCCTCTTTCGCAGACAGAATCGCCTCCTTCACACCGGCGCCGGTCATGGTCCTGAAGTCCTCGTCCGAAGTCTTCGCGAAGGTAAAGGTGCAGAATACCGGAGGCAGCGATTCCGAGTCCCAGCCCTTTTCCGCCGCCGCGGCCCGCCTCGCGTCATCGGCCGCCCGGATAGCGCAGGCCGCCTCCACAGGATCGGACATGGTCTCAACGCAAAAACCCTGCGCGCCTCCGGCCAGCAAGCCTTCCGCCTGGAGGCGGAATCCTTCGTATAACAGCTTTTCAGTCACATCGCCCATGGCTAACATGAGTCCCGAAGGTCCCATGGAACCGGCGACGAAAACCTCCCGCGCCACCCCGCGTAGAGAAGCCTCGACCCTGGAAATTTCGGCGGCGGCCTTGTTCAGTTCGAAGCAGCTCGTTTCTTCGCTGAAATGGGCGAGCCTGAAGGGATTGCCGCCGAAACTGTTGGTGAGGATCAGGTCCGAGCCGGCCTCGACATAGCTGCGGGCGACAGCAGCCACATCCGAAGGCCTCGACAAGTTCCAGGCTTCGGGACAGTCGCCGGGCTCCAATCCGCGCAGGTGCAAAAAGGTCCCCCAGGCTCCATCGGAAACCAAAACCTTTCTTTCGGCCTTAGCCTCAATGATAGCTCCGTAAAAACTATTCATAGCCTATTGTCGCTTCGCGTCCCGAGAAACCGCCGATCGCCCTGAAAACGCTGAAAGCGCCGCCAGCGCATGGCGCGCGTCCTTGCCATAACCGTCGGCCCCCATTTTTTCGGCGATCTTGGCGCTCAAGGGGGCGCCGCCCACGAGCACGGGACAGTCCGGATAGTTCGCCTTGATCTCCTTTACAGTCTTTTCCATATTCGCCATTGTCGTCGTAAGCAAGGCCGAGAGCCCCACCACGCAACCAGGATGATTCGCGATGGCGTCAAGAAATTTCTGAGGCTTGGCGTCGATTCCGATATCGACGATCTCCCAACCTCCACCTTCGGCCACCATGGCCACAAGGTTTTTCCCGATATCGTGCAGGTCCCCAGCCACGGTACCCACGACGAAAACTCCCTTGGCCCGCACCTGGCCCGATGCGAAGAAGGGCTTTAAATGCGCCATCGCCGCCTTCATCGCCTTGGCGGACATGAGGAGCTCCGGCACGAAGGCCTTGCCCGCGCCGAATCTGTCCCCGATGCGCCGCATCCCCTCGTCGCAGGCCGAAAGTATCTCATCAGGCCCAACGCCTTCGGCTAACGCCTGTTTAGCGAGTTCGTCCGCGCCAACCTGCCCGCGCAGATCAGGGGGGTACGGCGACGCGGCATCAACCTTTCCCCGCTCAACGCACAATAGAATCCTGTCTATCCCTTCGCTCATTCCTCTCGCTGACTCCATGGAAGTAAATCCTAGCGCGATATGCGTCCAGGCACAACGCTAAATTGCCGCGCTCGAGGAATTAGTCCAGCCGAATATAGCAAATTTTTCATATTGGATAAAAAATGCACGTAATATCTTGTCAAAACCCCAACTCGGTAATACGATACAATTTAACCGATAAAAAAAGTCTCAAACGTAAAACATTCATGCAAAAGACAAGGAGGATCGATCACATGAAGAGGTTAAAATTCGCTGCGGTACTGCTAGCGGTCGTCGCGCTGCTGCTGTCGTCCTGCGTGAACGCCCCTGCGTCCGACAAGGCGGGCGCATACGTGCCAGGAACCTATACGGCGTCGGGCCAGGGCTACGGCGGGGCAGTAGATGTCACGGTCACCGTGGACGCCAAGAAAATCACAGCCGTGAGCATCAAGGGCGACAAGGAAACCGAAGGCATCGGCGCTGAGGCGATAAAGGAATTACCCGCCAAGATCGTCGCGGCTAACGGCAAGGTCGATGCCGTGGCCGGCGCGTCCTTCACGTCCGGCGCGGTTTTCGAGGCCCTGGACCTGGCGCTTGCCAAAGCCAAAGGCCAGGCTACCGAATCAGCTCCAATCGCCTTCAAGCCCGGCACCTACACAGGTACCGGCAAGGGCTATAACGGCGACGTGGTGCTCAAGGTAAGCTTCACCGAAAACGCGATCGCGGACATCAAGGTCGACAAGTCCAAGGAAACCGAACATGTGGGCGATTCGGCCTATCCGATAATCATCAAAGATATCAAGGACTTCACCTCCACCGGCGTTGACATCGTGTCCGGCGCCAGCTTCACAAGCAGGGCGGTGCTCGCCGCGGTGGAAGACGCCGCCAAGCAGGCCGGCTGCGATATCGCCGCGCTGCGCAAAGGAGCCAAACCCTTCGTCCTCACCCCCGGCCCCAAGGTCGTGGATAGTTATGACGTGGTCATCGTGGGCGCCGGCGGCGCCGGCATGGCCGCCGCTGCACAGGCAGCGCAGGACGGAGCCTCCGTCCTGGTCATCGAAAAAGCTGTGGAGATGGGCGGCAACACCCTCGTATCCGGCGGCTCCTACCAGGCGGTCCAGCCTTCTATGGTCTGGGATCCCAAGAATCCCGAAGCCACCACGGGGATCTACGAGCCGACCGGCGCCGTGGTGCCCAAGTTCAAGAGCGACGTGGGACGTATCGCCACCCTCAAGACCATCCTGGGCTGGAGCGAAAAGCCCTTCGACGGGACCATCAAGGACAAGGCGGCGATCAAGAGCGTAGACGACTACGATCTGCCCGGCCGTGGAGTCCACGCCGAGTACCTGCCCACGCTGCAGACCCTGAAAGGACAGATAAAGGAATATCTCGCCTATGCGGACAAGCACTTCGCAATGGGCCAAAAGGAAACCGACCTAACCGTGTTCAGCACCGTCGAGCTCCACATCTTCCAGACCTACTACGGCGGACTGCGCCTGGACAGGGACAAGACCAAATGGATCGTCAACGACTTCGCCTTGGTGGATCAGATGTGCAGAAGCGCCTATGACATCAGACCCTGGCTCGAAGCCCAGGGCGCCAAGATCGACAACGCCCAGCGCACCCTCATCGGCTGCCTCTGGCAGCGCATCAACCCAGCATTGGGCGGCGTCGTGGACGGCGTGAATTATTCAGGCAAGTGGGGCGCCTACTTCAAGGTTCCCGAGAACACGCTCCTCAAAGCCAATCCCAAGAACAAGATCATATACCGCACCACCGCGAAGGAACTCATCACCAAGGGCGGCCGGGTCACCGGCGTCAAGGCCGTGCAGTACGACGGCACCCAGGTGGAGATCACCGCCAAGAAGGGCGTGATCCTCGCCACCGGCGGTTATGGCGCCAATATCAAGATGGTCATCGATACCAACGAATATTGGAAGTCCGAATTCCTGACCAAGGATATCAAGACCACGAACCGGAACCTCGCCATGGGCGAGGGATTGGTCATGGGACAGAAGGCCGGCGCCGCCCTCACCGGCATGGGCTGGACCCAGCTGATGCCCCTCGGCTGGGTGGATAACGGCAACCTAGCCGGCGGAACGGGCGAAAACGTCATCTACGTAAGCCCCGCGGGCACGGCTAACGCAGGCAAGCGGTATGTCGACGAAGCGGCCGAGCGCGACGTGCTCGCACAGGGAGCCTTCGACTACGGCGCCGAGGCCGGAGTCTATGTCGAATTGAGCAGCCCCGTAACCATGTCCAGCTCCGGCGGCCTGCCCAGTTCCCTTACCTCGGCGGCCAACGTCCCCGGCAGGCGTTTTATCGGCACTCTTGCCGAAGCGGCTGAAATCCTCAAGATCGACGCCGAAGTGCTGCGCAAGACCATCACCGAGTACGACGCCTATATCATCGGCGCCACCAACCAGAAACCTGTGCCCGACAAGACAGCCTATCGCGGCACCATAGGCAGTTGCGAGATGGACGCGAAGGGCAACTACAAGCCTGAAACCTACAAGATCGAAAACCTGCAGGTACGCTGGCTCGCCCCCTCCACCCACCACACCATGGGCGGTCTCGTGGTCGATACCAGCCGACACGTGCTCAATGTCCAGGGCAAGGTTATTCCTGGATTGTACGCGGCGGGCGAAGTTACCGGCGGATTCTTCGCTGGCAACCGCCTTGGCGGCAACGCGGTGATGGAAATCATCGTCTCCGGCCGAATCGCGGGAAGCTCGGCGGCCAAGGGCAACTAGAGCGCCGAAGGCTTTTTATCCGGCCGTCCGGGGCTTAGCCCCGGACGGCCATTTTTTTGTCGCATTCGGTAAAAAAAGCTTAATTATTGAAGAGTATCTCTTGAAATATGGAAATAGCAGGGTTACACTGGCTTATATTTGGAATCGTATTCCATATTATGGAACACGACCGAGTCACAGGATAAGGGAGGTAGTATGAAAAAGCTAGCTCTGATTCTGCTCATGATCGCGGTCGGCATGTCGGCGTTCGCCCAGGATAAAGTCGTACAGCTCAAGTTAGGCCATTACTCGGCGGAAACCCACGCCATGCATCTTGCTTCGGTTATGCTGGCGGAAAACGTAGCCGCGCGCAGCAACGGAACGATCAAGATCGAGATATTCCCCAACAGCAAGCTGGGGAGCTCGCAGGAAATGGTGGAGCAAACCATTCTCGGCGCCATCGATTTCGTCCTGCCCACCGAGCCGGCCTTGGCCAAGTGGTCGCCCAAGGTCAACCTGATCACCGGACCCTTCGCCTTCAAGGATTATGCCGCGGTGGACAAGTTCTTCGCCGGCGACGATTTCGTCCAGTGGATAAAGCCGGACCTGGACAAGGCAGGGCTGCAGTACATAGCCCGCTGGGAGTACGGATTCAGGACCTACACGAACTCCAAGCGCCCCATCGCCAAGCCAGAGGATTTCAAAGGCCTTAAAATCCGAACCCCGCCGGATTTCGTGAACCAGGAAACCGTCAAGGCCTTGGGAGGCATCGTGCAGACAATCGCCTTCGCCGAGCTGCCTATGGCGCTCAAGCAGGGCGTGGTTGACGGCCAGGAGAACCCCATCGCGACCATCTACGCCGGGAAGATGTGGGAGACCCAGAAATACCTGTCTATTCTTAACTATACCTACGTCGCAACTCATCTGATCATGAACAAGGCTTCCTTCGGAAAGCTTTCGGCCAACCAGAAGCAAATCCTCATTGAGGAGGCGGTAAAGGCCGGCCAGTTCATGCAAAAGACCATAAGGGAAGGGGAAAAGGCGCAGATCGAGGAGATGAGGAAGAACGGCATGGAGGTCAACAGCCCCGACACGACGCCGTTCCAGGCCGCGACCACATCGGTGTGGGACACCCTCAAATCCAAGGTGAGCGATGCCGACTGGAAGGCCTTCCAAGCCATGATGGCAAAATCAAAATAAAAAGCATTATTCCCGCGGCGGGCGGGGCGCCCTTCAAAGGGCGCCCCGCCCTTCTTCCGGCTTCTCGCGGGCTTGCCCGCCCGGAGCCGGCGGCGCACAGGGGGTATCCATGACCACCGTATTGGTATTTGTGGTCCTGCTCGCATTCATTTTGCTGGACCTGCCCATAGTCGTGGCGATCGGCCTGACGGCGGTAAGCTTTTTTGTCGGCCAGGGGCAGGGCCAATTCCTCGCGCTGCTTCCCCAGCGTATGCACGCCGGCACGACGGGTTTCACCCTTCTGGCGGTGCCCTTCTTCATACTCGCGGGAAACCTTATGAACATGGGCGGAGTGACGAATCGCATATTCCGATTCGCCAAAGCCTTCGTCGGCCATATCCCCGGCGGCCTCGGCCACGTTTCGGTGGTGGCGGAAATGCTTTTCTCCGGCATTTCAGGCTCGGCGGTCGCCGACGCGGCGGGGCTGGGACAGGTCTCCTACAAGGCGATGACGGACAATGGGTATAAAAAGGCGGTGGCGGCGGCCATCGTCGCGGCATCGTCCACCCTCGGCCCGATCATTCCCCCGTCGATTTCTTTCGTGCTCTACGGCGCCCTCACCTCGGTGTCGGTGCCCAGGCTCTTTCTGGCGGGCTTTCTGCCCGGCGCCCTCATGGGCGGCGCGATAATGGTCGCCATAGCTCTCATGGCGAAATCCCGGGGATTCCCCCGCTACCCGAAAGCCAGCGCCAAGGAACTATGGATCGCCACGAAAGAATCTTTCCTTTCGCTGCTTTCCATAGTGATAATTCTCGGAGGTATATTCACCGGCATTTTCACACCCACCGAGGCCGCAGTGATCGCCTGCCTTTACGCCCTCTTTCTTGGCTTCCTGTACAAGGAAATAAAAGCGAAAGACCTGCCGGAACTTTTCTGGGTTTCCATAAAACAATCGGTCGCGCTTCTGTTCATAATGGCGGCGGCCAACTTCTTCGGCTGGTTCATCATCTATCAGAAAATACCGGACAACATCATCGCCACGTTGAGCGGCATGAGCGCCTCTGGCACAGGCGTCATGGCGATGTTCATAGTCATAATCATAATCCTGGGGCTATTTCTGGAAGGCAACGCCATCTTCCTCATCACCATCCCGATATTCATCCCCATCGCCGTTCAATACGGCTTCGACCTGGTCAATTTCGGCGTGGTGATGACTCTCCTGATCATGATCGGCAACCTTACCCCGCCGGTGGGCATGTGCCTTTACGCGGTTTCGAGCTTTACCAAGATAGGAATAGGCAAATTATCGAAGGAAGCCTTGCCGTATCTAATCGGCATCTTCATCGTCACGATAATAATCGCCTACGTGCCGGCCATCTCCACCTGCCTGCCCGACCTTCTCATGGGGGCGGCGAAATGAAAGCCAAGGCGCTGCTGGAAAAAATCGACAGGGTATTTCTCGCGGTTTTCAAATGGCTCTGCGTAAGCCTGTTCGCGCTGCTCACGATCATAATCACGGCCAACGTTTTCGTTCGCTATGTGCCAGTGATGTCCCTGCACTGGCTGGACGAGATAGTCGAACTCGCCTTCGCCTGGATGGTCTTTTTCGGTTCCGCCGCCGTGTGGATACTCAAAGGCCACTTCAGCGCGGGCGACTGGATTAGCCGCCTGCTGCGCGGTCCGAGGGCGAAGGCCGTTTACAGGCTTATCGTGGACTTGATAGCCTTCGCGTTCATAGCCGTGTTTTTCTGGTATTCGCGACAGCTCTTCGACCGAGCCATCGAGGTCACGGCGGTTTTTGAGTTCCCCAAAAAGGTCATCTACGCATGCATGCCGATATCCTCGGGCATCATGGCATTGTATTCCCTGCGATTTATCGTCGAGGGCTTTGTTCAGGTAATCAAAGGGCGGGCTTAGATATCCACGCCGAAGACCGCCCTGACGACCAGCCCGACGAGGAAGGAAAAGGCGGCGACTCCCAGGCTGATAGCGGCCATCTCCAGGAATTTGGCCTTGAAGTTCTGATCCTTGGCCACCGCCAGATAATAGTTGAATCCGGCTATTATCCCTATCGCTATCAAGAGCGTTATCGCGAGGCTGAGATAGATCCATCCGCCCCGCTGGGGCAGCAGCAAGTAAGGAAGGACGAGCAGCACCACCGTGATGATGTACGCGACTCCAGTATAGATGGCCGATTTTTTCGCCCGGGGATCGCCTTCAGCCTTCGACGCGAGGTAGTCCGAAGCCGCCATGGAAAACGCCGCGGCTATTCCCGTGATTATGCCGCTTATCGCGACGATGCTCCCCCGTTGCAGGGCGAAGGTCAGGCCGGCGAGGGTTCCGGTAAGCTCGACCAACGCGTCGTTGAGCCCGAGCACGATGGATCCTACGTATGCCAGACGCTCCTCGTCGATCATCGCGATGAGCGCTTCCTCGTGGGCTTCCTCCTCCTTGCCGAACTCCACCGCTTCGGGAACCAGGTGCCGCACCTTGGCGTAGCCTTCTGCGGCGTGATCCTCGCCCTTCTCAAGAAGCTTCAGCGCGAAGGTCAATCCCAACACCCTCGCCGCGAGGCTCAGGAAAAACGCCTTGGCCCTGTAGGGAGGCACGTCGACGCCGGAAAGCTTTTTCCAGAACGAGTAATGCCCGTTTTCGGCTTTGGCCATATCCTCCAGCACCGCCGCGTTCTTTGTGTCTTTTATCCGTTTGGCCAAAAATCCGTAGAGCCTGGCCCCTGTCAACTCTTCCCGCTGAAAACGCAAAATATCTTTCTTCAGACTCTCGTCGAGCTTTATAGTTTCCATATGCGCTCCGTGAGGCTCATCTTACTCCCCTTATGGGAAAACTGCTATAATACATCATGGATTTTTCGGTATGCGCCTACCCCGAGACAGTCATCGACCTTCTGAACAACACTCCCGCCGATGTCGCCCTAGAGCTTCAGAGCTTCGGCCTCAAGGGCGTGAAGTCGCCCGAGGCGTGGAACGAGCGCGCAACGTTTTACTCTGATTTCGCCCAGAGCCACAGGGACAGGCGGTTCCATCTCCACGGCCCGTTCCTTGACCTGCCCTGGTGGTCCTACGACCACATGATCGCCGAGGTGGTGGAGCGCCGCTTAGCGGATACGATGAGCTTATGCGAATCGATCCTACCGGATCACCTGGTCATGCACCTGAATTGTCCATCTTATTTCTGCCGCGCCGACCGCGCCAAAGTCTGGGTCGATCACGCGCTGGAGTTCCTCAGGCCCCATCTTGCGCTCCTGGGAGAAATGGGCGTCCTCGCGGTCTTCGAGAATACCTACGAACCCGACGCGGCGGCTGCCCTTGCCTTCTCGAAAGCCGCCGAGTCCGAAGGACTTGCCGCCTCTATCTGCCTGGACGTAGGTCATGCCCACGCATTTTCCCCCACCCCGCCGGCGCGATGGGTCGACGACCTCGGAAACAGAATCGCCCACTATCACATCCACGACAACGACCGGAGAGACGATCAGCACAGAGCCCCCGGCAGAGGTACCATCGATTTCAGCGCCCTTCTTTCAACTATCGCCCAACGCTCCCCCGAAGCTTCGCTATCCATGGAAATCGAGGCCGGCGCCGAGGAAATCCTAAAGGGGCTGGAGTATGTCAGGAACATTTTGGAGTAGAAACCTTTTCCCCGCTAATTGAGTTCCTTCTTTCGGCAATTTCAAATTTAACCATTCTTCGTGTTTCAGACATTTATAAAACAAAGGCCGCCCGGCGCGATAGCGCCGGGCGGCTAGCATAACGGAAATGCGCGTTTCTACTCGCGCGATGCCCTGGCCGCTTTTACTCTACGTGGCAGGTAAGGCATACGTTTTCGAATTCGGCATGACCATGGTGGCATGTGGCGCAGCTATCCATGCCGAAATGGGGAGCGTCGTGAGGGTTGATCTGCATATCCGCGGTTTTTTCCTTCAACGCTTCCTGGGAACCGTGACATTTGAGGCAAGCGCCGTTATCCACCTCGGAGCCCTCGCCGTCGGGATGACAGCTGGCGCAGCCGAAATCGCCGTGGTTGTCGGCCAAATACTCGCTGACCGACGCCGCGCTGGTAGCGTCCGCCTCCTGGGCCGATACGTTGAATATCAACATCCATGCCAGCGCAAGCATCGCCAACGAAGAAACCAGCACTTTTCTTCTCGACATCGGTCTCACTTCCACGCCTTTTCAGCCGCAGCGTTTTCTCCCGCGATAAGGCCGAAAATGGTAGCGTCGGTGACCGCGGTGCCGCAGCCTGGGTAGCCGACCAGCTTGCCGCCGGTTACTTCGCCGGCAGCGTAGAGGCCGGGGATCGGCTCCTTAAAGGAGTTGAGAACCCTGGCGTCGGTATCGGTGAGGAGGCCGCCGGTGGTCATGACGGGGAGCGGATTCGACTTGATGCCGTAGAAGGGGGCCTTGGTGAGCGCGAAGAGCTCGGCCTTGGTCTTTCCCATGGGATCCGCGCCCGATTCGCAATAGCCGTTGTAGTCGGCGACGGTCTTCAGGAAAGTCTCGGCAGGGATACCGAACTTAGCCGCCAGTTCTTCCAAGCTGTTGGCTTCGACGAGGTACTTGGTGGGAACGACGCTGCCCAGAGTCGTGTCGAATTCGCTGCGAGCCCTTAGGGAGGCATCGAAAATAAGGAAGGCTTCGCCGTCGGGCTGCTTCAGGGTCTCTTCTGAAATGGGCTCGGTCCAGGCGCCTTCGCTGATGAACCTGACGCCCTTGTTGTTGACGATGAGGGTGTACTCCATGAAGGGAGTGAAATAGGCGTTAGGCGCGCCGAGAATGCCCATGGATTCCAGGGTCTCGTGCATGGCCCAGAGATCGGCGCCGACTTCCTGCGCCATCTTGATGCCATCGCCGACCACGCCGGGCGAACCCTTGGCTCCCTTATAGTTGTTGCCGCTGGGAGCGTAGGCAGTCAGCATTTCGATGTTCTGGCTGAATCCTCCAGAAGCCAGCACGACCGCTTTGTTCGCCTTGATAAAGATGGTTTTCTTGTTTTTGACGGCCTGGACGCCCACGATGCGATCGGTGGCGGGATCCCTGATCAGCCTCTCCGCGGTGGTGGACATGCTGGTCTTTATCTTTCGCTTCGAGACCGCGTTGAAGAAAGCCTGGAAGAGGCCCTTGCCGCCCCCCTCGACCCAGTGGCTCCTGGGCATGGCGGGAGTAACGCTGTCGAAATTGCGCTCGAAGCCGCCCATGGTTATCCCGGGCACGCCTTCTTTGACTGG
>CAYVOD010000007.1:0-39605 GCA_964453055.1 uncultured Treponema sp.
TGAAGATCGTCGACTGGAATCCCTTCGCGATATCGGCGGGCCGCAGCATCTCGGCAGCTCTTTTCCTCCTATTCTTCGTCCGGAGAAGGAAGGGACGGCCATCATTTTCCTTCGACCAGGTGAGCGGCGCCCTGCTGCTCGCGGTGACGGTGATCCTGTTCACCATAGCGACAAAACGGACCACCGCCGCCAACGCGATATTGCTCCAATACGCGGCTCCTCTGTACGTAGCCATTTTAGGCGCTTTCATGCTCAAGGAAAGGCCGCGGACGGAGCATTGGCTGGCCCTGGCGGCGATAGCTCTCGGCATGTTCTTCTTTTTCAAGGATTCCCTGGGCGGGGGAACCCTCCTGGGGGATAGCCTGGCCGTGCTTTCGGGCGTCACCTACGCGTTGCAGCTGATAATGCTGCGCAAGCAGCGGGAGGATTCGCCCTTCGACTCGATCCTCCTGGGAAATATCTTCATCGCGCTGATATCCTTGATAGCGGCGCTGTTCCTGCCGCCGCCCAAGCTGAGTCCCGCGTCGGTGCTGGCTGTCGTCCTGGGCGGCGTCGTTCAGGGCTCTATCTCGACGATTCTATTCTCATACGCGATAAAACGCATTACCGCCCTGGAGAGCATACTGACCGCGGTCATCGAGCCTATACTCAATCCCCTATGGGTATTCCTGTTCCTGGGAGAAATTCCGGGCCAGGGCGCGATATTCGGAGGCATCATCATAATCGCCGCCATCCTCGGTTCTTCGCTTGTTTCTGCCCGGCGCGCGTCCAGGAAGAATTTTCGCGGCGACGAACGATGAATTGCCCCTCCCGGGGGCCTTGGCTGCCTTAGCGATATTTTAATGGCGCGTTCGGGCAATCCGGCCTATAATCGTCTATATGAAGATGAAATCCGAGGGCAATCTCCTTTTCGTCGTCATGGAAAAGGGAGAACGCTTGTCAGCCGACCTGAAAGCGATCGCCGCTTCTCCGCTCATGAAGGCGGCCGGCGCCGTGGTCACCGCTGTGGGCATGATCAAGGACGCGGTAATCGGTTACGGCAACTACAAGAATCCCGACGTGTTCTACGAGAAGGCTACCATCAGAGAACACCAGGAGCTCCTGGGCATCAGCGGCTTCATACTCAAGAACGAGGCGATACCTTTCCACCTCCACGCGACCTTGGGCAACGAAAAGCTGGAAGCTTCGGGGGCTCATCTTTTCGACGCCGAAGTGGTCACCTTCGTGGAGATGTGCGTGCTCATGAGCGATATCCCGATACGACGGATCCTTAAAGACGGCCTGCCGGAGATGGATTTTTCCGAAGAACTCGAGCCGGGGAACGACTGACCCAGCCGGCAGGCCACGCCGTTTTTCGAATAAACTTGCCAGAATCACTCCAAGGATTTAGTATAAGACTTGTCCGGAAAGCCGGGTCCGGTTTTCCAGCAAGGTTTCTGGAGGCACGATTGTTCGGATCGCTCCTCTTTTTTTCCCTATCGGCTGAATTCCTCGACAAGGAGACAGTGCATGCCTGATATGGTTCTTTCCGGCGACGAGGCTGTCGCCCGCGGCGCCATCGACTCGGGGGTATCGGGCGCTTTCGCCTATCCGGGCACCCCGTCGACCGAGATAATGGAGTCCTTGCAGGCTCAGTGGGACGACTACAGGACTTCCCTGCCCGAAATGGAGAGGCCGTTTCTCGTGGCCCAATGGTGCAGCAACGAAAAGACCGCGTACGAGGCGGCCTTGGGCGTTTCCCTGGTCGGCAAGAGAGCTCTGGTATCCATGAAGCACGTGGGACTCAACGTGGCCATGGATCCCTTCATCAATTCGGCCCTGGTGAAAATAAACGGCGGGCTCGTCATCGTCGTCGCCGACGACCCAGGCATGCATTCCAGCCAGAACGAGCAGGATTCGAGGATTTTGGCCGATTTCGCCCACATACCCTGCTTCGAGCCTTCGGACCAACAAGAAGCCTACGACATGGTCCGCGACGCTTTCGCCTATTCGGAGATCCACGAGATCCCCGTGCTGCTGCGCATAGCCACGCGACTGGCCCATGCCAGGGCCCAGGTGCTCCTTTCGGAGGGAATGGGTCCCCGGGCGCTGAATAAATCCAGCGATCCCAAGGCCTGGACCCTCATGCCGGGCTTCGCCAGACCCCGCTGGAAGCTTCTCATCCAAAAGTATGAACGCATGCGCGCGGACGGGGAGGAGCTCGCCCGGCTCGAGCTGAGGGACAAGAGCCTGGGGGTCATAACCTGCGGCATCGGGCTACGCTATTACCTGGAGAACGAAGAAGACTGGGCCGCGCTCCATGGCGAGAAAAAACCTTCTCATCTCCACATAGACCGCTATCCGCTAGGCCGGGACAAAATACGCGATCTGTCCGACCACGTGAGCAAACTTCTCGTCATCGAGGAAGGATATCCCTACGTCGAACGGGAGATAGTCGGCACCTTCGCGGCGCCCCTGCCAGTCCTGGGCAAGCTTTCGGGGGATCTGCCGCTCTCTGGTGAACTTACGGCGGACTCGGTGCGCCTGGCGCTCGGGCTGCCTCCCCTTGAAGCCCTGCCCGCTTCCGCCATCGATCTGCCAACTCGGCCGCCCCAGTTCTGCCAGGGCTGCCCGCACGGGGATTCCATCGACGCGCTGAAGGATGCCCTAAAGGACGAGGCCGAATTCCTTACCACCTCGGATATCGGCTGCTACACCCTGGCCGCCTTGCCCCCCTATAACGCCGTTGAATCCTGCGTCGACATGGGCGCCTCAATAGGCATGGCGAGGGGCGCCTCCTGCGTCGGACAGAAAAACGCCGTGGCGGTGATCGGGGATTCGACCTTTTACCATTCCGGCATGACCAACCTTCTGGACGCCGTAGCTCACCGAAGCATGCTCACCCTTCTGATCCTGGACAACAGCACGACGGGGATGACGGGAGCCCAGCCGACCATATCCCCCGGATCGCGCATGAGAGCGCTCATCGAGGGGTTAGGCGTCGAGGCAGCCCATATACGAGAGCTGGAAGCTCTTCGCAAATTCCACGACGCCAACGTGGCGGCCATAAGGGAAGAACTAGCCTACGATGGGGTGTCGGTGATCATCCTGCGCCGCGAGTGTCTCGAGCATTTAAAGAAAGCGAGGCGGCAATGAATTACAATATCATTCTCGCAGGAGTGGGGGGGCAGGGAGGCTTGTCGGTCTCCGTGCTCATCGCTAAGGCCGCCTTGGCTTCCGGCTTCCTGGTCAAGCAGTCCGAAGTGCACGGCATGTCGCAGCGGGGCGGCGAGGTGGTAGCCCACCTTCGCGTAGCGGACCGAGAAATCCAGAGCCCGACGATCCCGAAGGGCTCGGCGGACCTCATCCTGGCTTTCGAGCCGCTGGAAGCGTTGCGCTATCTACCCTGGCTCTCGGCTTTGCGGGGCGTGGTCGTGAGTTCCTCGGCGCCGATACGGAATTTCTCATCCTATCCCGATACCGCCGAGATCCTGGCGGAATTGAAAAACCTTCCCAACCACCGGATCCTCGACGCCGACGCCATAGCTAGGCAAGCGGGCAACGCGAGAGCAGCCAACGTCTGCTTGTTGGGAGCCGCTGCCGATCTTTTGCCGATCGAGCCTGATTCCATAAGAAAAGAAATCGAAAAATATTTTTCTGCCAAGGGAGAAGCGGTGATCCAGGCGAACCTGAAGGCCTTCGACGAAGGAAGGAAAAAATATGGCAATTGATTTTTCGCTGGACGAAGGCGAAGAGAAGCTCGCCCAGCGTTTTAAGCATATTATCTCCCCGGCGATCGCCCAGAAACGAGAGGCGTTGACCGAAACGGAGGGCTTGGCGATGCTCGAGGCAATGGGCATAGCCACTCCCGGGAGAATTTTCCTCCGCTCTTCCGCTCAATTCGAGTTGGTGATGAAGTCGGGCAAGAATGACGATATCGCGCAACGCGAATCATTGGGCAGCCTGGGCGAAAGGGTTGTCGTCAAGGTAATAAGCCCGGAAATACTCCATAAGACCGAAATGGGCGGCGTGGCGATACTCCCCAACGACGAAGGATCGATCCTGAAGGCATTGAAGGACATGGAAGGGCGCTTCTCCGCTTACAGGGTTGATGGCTATACGGTAAACGAATTCGTTCGGTTCGAGCCCAAGTTGGGGCACGAGATCCTCTTCGGCTATCGCCTCGCCCCGGATTTCGGGCCTTTGGTAAGCTTCGGCCCCGGCGGGATTTACGCCGAATATCTCGCTTCCAAGTTCAAGCCGGGGGAAAGCTCGATAACCTTTTCTCCCTTCGCCGCGACCAGGGAGTTCGTTCGATCGCTGCTATCGCCCAACCTCGTAGCCGGCTTGGTGAGCGCCGGGCTGCGCAATACCAAGCCGGTCATGGACATCGAAAGCCTCGTCGACGCGATCATGGCGTTTTTGTCCGCCGCCAAAGCCTTGGCTTCCTGCGGAGTCTCCGAATTCGAAGTGAATCCGATGGTCATAAAGAGTCCTCCAGCCTCGCTGGTGGCCTTGGACTGCCTGGTGAAGCTGAAGGATTTCTCGTCTTCGGGAATCTCCTACGAGGCTGGCGTGGTGCCGTACAACGCCGCCCAGTTTTCGAGACCCGTGGAAAATATCGATAAAATATTGAAGCCCAAGAGCGCGGCCATAATCGGTGTTTCGGAAAAGGGTCTCAATAACGGCAGGATCATTCTTCGTAATCTTCTGGAGAGCGGATTTGACCAGTCGAGGATTTACGTGGTCAAGCGAGACGTCGAGAGCATCGACGGCTGCCGCTGCGTTCCCGAGGTAGCAGGGCTCCCGGAAAAAGTCGATCTCTTCATACTCGTCATTCCCGCCGCCGGCGTTCCCGAAACCCTGGCCCAAATAGCCCGGCTGGACAAAGCCTGGTCCGTCATTCTCATACCGGGAGGTCTGGAGGAAAAATCAGGCTCCTCGGCTATCGTCGACAAAATGAAAAACGCCCTGCGGGAGGCGAGGGAACAGGGAAGAGGACCGCTCATCAACGGAGGCAACTGTCTGGGCATTCGCTCGGTCCCGGGCAAATACAATACGCTCTTCATACCGGAGGAGAAGCTCCCCATGCCAAGAGGGAAGCTCGCTCCCTTGGCGCTGATCTCACAATCGGGGGCCTTCGGCATCACGAGGGTATCCAAGCATCCCGATATCAATCCCAAATACCTTCTCACCCTAGGCAACCAGATGGACCTGACTATCGGCGACTACTTGGAAAACCTGGCGGAGGATGCGGAAATTCGCGTTTTCGCCGTCTATGTAGAGGGATTCAAGGCCCTGGACGGCATGAAAACCTTTATTGCCGCCAAGAGTATCGTCGAATCGGGCAGAAGCTTCATCCTGTACCGAGCGGGGAGAACCAGCGCGGGAGCCGGAGCGGCGGCCAGCCACACGGCGAGCATAGCGGGCGACTACGCGGTAACGAAGGCGCTTTTCGAGAGCATAGGGGCGATAGTCTGCGACAGCCTGGATGATTTCGACGACGCGGTGAGGACCTTCACCTTGCTGGAAGGCCGAAAAGCGAAGGGGAACAAGCTGGGAGCGCTTTCCAACGCGGGATTCGAGTGCGTCGCCATCGCCGACAATTTGGGCGGCATGGAGCTGGCCAGGTTCAGCGAGAGGACCGAGTCGATTCTCGCCGAGGTGCTCAAGGACGCGGGCATTTCGGAGATCGTGGATCTCCATAATCCCCTGGATATCACGCCCATGGGTTCAGACGAGGCCTACGACAGGTCCTTCAGGGCTATCATGGCCGACGAAAACACCGATCTGGGCATCGTGGGCATAGTTCCCTTCACCGCAAGGATGAATTCCCTGGCTGCCGACCCGGAACGTCACCGGGAGGATGTGCGAAAGCCCGATTCCATCGCGAACCGCTACGGATCCCTGCTTTCGGAAACCGACAAGCCCTTCGTGGCTGTGGTGGATACGGGAACGCTCTACGATCCTTTGGTGAGGATCCTGGAGGAACGGGGGATCGTGGTGTTCAGGACCGCCGACAGGGCTCTGCGGATGCTGGAACGCTGGAGGAAGTCTCGGGCGGCGCGCTAGAGAAAACGCGACGTTTGGCGCCGGGGCGGAATATGGCGCGGGGGTCGGCGACCGGTCGCCGACCCCCGCGCCGCCAGGAAGCGGCCTTCGCTCAGGCGCGGCGCAGCGCCGCGACGCCTAGCGCGCCCAACCAGCCGATAGAAGCCAGCAGCGGACCCATATCGGCCACCTGAACGTCGAGAGCGCCGCCGGCTTCGGCCCGGCATCGAGCGGCCAAGGCTTCAGCCTCTTCCCGGGCGTCCACGTGGACAATTTGAAGACTCTCGACCTGGCCGCGTTTGATCATCTTTCTGACGGAAGAGAAGAGCGTCGCGCCGGCGTTCTTCTCGCCCAGGTAGAGACCCCGGCTTCTAGCCTTTCCGGCTGCGTCGGTGCCTAGAATCGGCCTCAAACCGAATTTCCTCAGGACGAGACTCTTGACGCCCTTGAGTCTCCCCGAGCGGATGAGGCTGCGCAGGTCTTTCACGGCGACAAAGAGTTCGAGATCCTCCCGCCGTTTTTCGAGAATCGCTTGGATTTCTTCGGCCCCTAGCCCGGATTCGGCCAGCCGGGAGGCCTCCTCGACCAAGGCCCCCTGTCCGGCGGTTATACTTCGCGAATCGAAACAGCGCACCCTGCCCTTATATTCTTCGGCGGCGGAAGCGCCGGCTTGGAATGTTCCCGACAGGGCGGAGGATAAGCCAATGTAAAGGACTTCCCCGGCCTGGGACAGGGCAAGGCTGAAGGCCCGCCCGAATGAAGACGCCGCGGGCTGGCTGGTGGACATGGAAAAATCAGGCTCTTCGCGCATTCTGCGGTGGACCGCTTTAATATCCATGGCCGGGCCATCGGGCCTGGTGATTTTTCCCACCCTGATCAATGCGGGTACCTTGATTATGCCTTTTTCTAGCAAGTATTTGGAAGGGAGATCGCATCCCGTGTCGGTGACGATGGCGCAACGTCTAGGCTTCCCCTCCTCGGCGGATCGCTCCACAAGCCTGCGTTGCAGCTCCATGTCGTCGACCTTGTGCCCCGAAGTCTCCCCGAAGGAGTCCAGCACATCGAAAACCGCCCAGGGCGCGTCGCTGTGCAGATGCACCCGGGCGATTTCCTCGTCGCCCGCCACCACTAGGCTGTCTCCGAGTCCGCACAATGCCTCGCTCAGCTTCTCCATCGGCTCGCGGGACTTTTCCAGCAAGGCTTCCGTACAGTAACGAGGTCCGCCGGCCGCGCCCAGTTCGAGATGGATTTCTTCCGGCTTTTCTCTCGCCTTCTCCTGTAAAAGAGAGGTTGAAGTATGGTCCTGGCGGGAGGCACGGCGCTTCCCCCGCTTCAGCAAATCGGCCACGCCTTCCAGAAGATGGACGAATCCCTTGGCTCCCGCATCCACGACGCCCGCCCTTCTCATTTCGGGCAGGAAATTCCTCGTTCGCTCCAGCGAAGCCTTGGCGGCTTCAAGGCTGGAGAAGAAAACGTGCAGTATATCTTCGTTGGCGGCGGCTTCGGCATGGAGAGCTTTTGCCCAATCTTCCAAAACCGTAAGAATTGTTCCTTCTTTTGGAACCCTAAGGGCTTTTTTAGTCTTTTCAGCCGCCACGGTAGCGGCCTGGGCAAGGCGCCTCCCGCCTACCCTGACCTCCTCGCCCAGTTCGTGGGCGAGCCCCTGGAGAAACTGGGCGAGAATCGCGCCTGAGTTGCCCCTGGCTCCTTCCATGGCCGATCGGGCCGCTTGCCTGAGCACGGCGCCGGCTTCTCGGCTGGAGATACCCTTGAGGGAAGCCGCGATAGCCTTGGCGGTGCCTGCCATATTGGTTCCGGTGTCGCCGTCGGGCACGGGGAAGACGTTTATCGCGTTGAGGCCTTCGGCGTTAAGGACAATGGAGCCGGCGCCGGCCAGAATAGCTTGCTTCAGCCTCGGGCCATCGATGTATGCTATCTTGATCACGTTGAAACAATATAACAATTTATGTCAAAGAGCAACCTGCCCAGGCGCCGGGCTACTTTCCCCTTCTCCTGAGGAACCTGAGTTTTTCGAACGATTTCTCCTCTCCCCTGGCGATACGTCCCAGGTTAGCCCTGTGGGTGAAAATGACGAATAGGGCAAGCAGGACTGCAAAACCCAGGAGCCAGGCGGAAACCGGCCGCCCCGCGGCGCCCAGGGCGACGGCTATCGGGAGGATTGCCGCGGCTGTCATCGAACTGGCCGAGACGATGCCGGTTATACCTAAGACAATCGCAAAGCCGAGCGCGGAAAAGAGCGCCGCTCCAGGCGCGATCAACAAGATCGCGCCGGCGCCCGTCGCCACGCCCTTGCCTCCCCTGAAGCCTGCGAATACGGGATATACGTGGCCGGTTACCGCCGAGAGGGATCCGGCGATTCTCAAAAGCAAGCGAAGGGTCTCTGAATCGAGGGGAAGGTTTCCGACCGCCTGAGCGCCAAGGACCGAGCATAGAAAAGCGGCCAAGGTTCCCTTTCCGATGTCCACCAGGCTTACCCCTATCCCTGCGGCTGTCCCGAATTGCCGAAAAATATTGGTCGCTCCGCTGGCTCCGCTGCCGCCCTTCCGGGGATCGGTTCCGAAGAAAAGCTTCCCCACGATAATCCCGGTGGGAAACGAGCCGATAAGGTAAGCGGCCAGAAGTCCGGCTAAAAGGCTTAGCGCATCCATGACACGAAGATAACGAAAAAGGGGCGGCCATGAAAGGCCGCCCCCTGATCGCTCGGCCGCGTCCTTATAAAAGGCCGCGGCGAAAACCGTTTACTTCTTCAACGCGAGGTTGTCGTTGGTGACGGTCCCGAGATGCTGAAGGTGAGTCTGGAAGACCTCGGCGTCGGAGGGGAAGTCGGCCAGGTTCTTTCCGATCAACATGCGGTAATCGTCGCCGCCGTTGAAGAGGAAGTTGAGGGTGGCCAAAACGTATTCCTTATTGGGATCCACGGGCTGACCGCCCACCATGATATTCGAAACCCGGTCTCCTGCCGGCTTGGCAGCGTCCAGCGTGTAGGTCCATCCGGCCAGGTGCGGGAAGCGTCCGTCCGGAGCGGGGAGTTTGCCCACGCCGTTTTCCAGCACAGCGTCCAGCTCGGAGCCCTTGAGCTTGCCGGTCTGGATGTAGTTGCCGAAGGGCATTACCGTGTAGACCTGCTTGAGGGTTATGTCGCCCGCGGGGATGGAATCCCTGATCCCGCCGCCGTTCATGAGGGCGATATCGGCGCCGGTGACATAGAGCATGCCGCTGGCGATGAGGGTGCCCAGGTTGGACTGCTGGGTGCGGACGATTTCGCGCTTGCCCTCCAGGGCGATGGATGTGGAGGCGACTTTCTTGGAGAGGATGGCGTCCTGTGTCTTGGTCAGCTCGGCCAGGCGAGCGGTAATGGCGGCGTCACCTTTCAGGTCGGGAGAATTGGCCACCGTGATGGTTCTGGCGCTTTTGGACTTGACCGTCCTGTCGGTGCCTACCACGAGGTCGACGACACCTAAGCCCGCGCCGTAGGAACCGGTGCTGGCTATAAGAACCGGCGTCTGGTTTTCCTTCAAGAGGGTCTGGAGCTCGGTATGGCTGTGCCCGTCGATGATCACGTCCAGCTCAGGGATGGCCTGGGCTACCTTGATCGATGTGGGATCAGAGGATTTGTCAGTGCCGATATGGGAGATCAGCACGAGCACGTCGTACTGGCCCGCCAATTCGTTCGCCACCGCCCTGCCCTCCACGATGGGATCGGCGAAGGTGACGCCGGCCACCAGCTTGGGATCGGCCTTATAAGCCGTCTCCGGAGAGGCGAGACCGAAGAAAGCGACGCGGACGCCCTGGACTTCCTGGATGACATAGGGAGTGAAAACCCTCTTGCCGTCCTTGTAAACGTTGGCGGCGAGAATTTTGAACTTGGCCTCCTTCCCCAGCTCGAGGAGCCTGTCCATGCCGTAGTTGTAGTCATGATTGCCCGTCGTCATGTAGGAATAGCCTATCTCGTTCATCATGGTGACTACGATGGCTCCCTTGTCGATGTTCGCGACGGGGAGTCCATGGAGAGTGTCGCCCGCATCCACGAGGATCGTGTTGGCGTTCTTAGCCTTCTGCTCCTTGAAAGCCGTCGCGATCCTGGAATAGCCCAGCTCGGTTTTGCTTTCGACGATTCGGGCATGCATATCGTTGGTATGCATGATGGTGATGCTCACTTCCTGTGCAAGGGGTTCCGGCGCCTTGAACGCCACGGGCGCGGTGGTGGTGCAAGCTACAACCAGCAGCGCGAGAATCGCGACCGCCAATCCTGCGAGTCTTTTCTTCATAGGTCCTCCTTATTGGGATAAAACTATTTGGATAATGTAGTGAAAAGTATATTCCCGATTCATCGACTGGACAAGAAGAATCTACGGGCCGGACCGCGAAGGTTCACAAAAGCGTTCCGAACGTCTATCATGGAGACATGCATCTATCGTTGCGCCGCATTGTCGGTCTTAGGCTTTTCGTTATTTTTGCCCTGCTCGTCTTTTTCCTTCTTTCACCGATCTTCGCCCAAGGATTTACAGGGGGCATAATAGCAGGGTCCGAGAGCGGCTTGTATCGGATCGCCATCGGCCAACAATCCGGAACCGTCTCCCCGCTCTGGGAAGGCGGCTCGGTTAGTTCCATAGTCCGCGCCCGGGAGGGCTGGTATTTCTTTGGATCCGAAGGATTATTCTTCAGCCCCGACCTGGTGAGTTTCGAAAACCGTTCGATGGGATTGCCCCGCAAAACGCTTTTGGTTTTCAAGGATGGTGAATTCAAGCTCGTCCGGGAAATGGAAGGGATAAAATCTCTGGCGGCCGATCCGGCACGGGAAGGCAGGCTCGCCCTATGTACCAATGCTGGCGTCTGGTACAGCGAAGACGGCGGCAAGCGGTGGAAGGATATTGGAGCTCCTTCGACCGTGCCTGGAGTAAAGGCTGTCGGCTTCGGACCCTGGGCTGGATCGGCTTCCCACGCGGTATGGATCGCCCATTCGATAAAAGGGCTCTTCGTCCGCGATCCAGCGAACGGCCAGGGCTGGACAGGCGTTTCCTCCGGGCTGCCAAAGGCTGCCGGGGCGAACGGAGAGGAAATCTCGAGCTTCGTCTTAGTGCCCAGGACAGCCGCTCCGCCTCTCTCTATCCTCGGCGTGAAGGAAACCGCGGCCAACGATTCATGGACCCTCTATGCGGCTTTGAGTTTTCTCGGGAAGCTGTTTGAATGGAATCCGGACTCCAAAAGCTTTATCGAACGCTGGAGCGACGGCAGGGATTTCGGGAGCCTCGAGTCTCTCGGCCTGGCCGGGGAAGAAGGTTTGATTGCCCTGGCGGGTTCGTCGCCGACGCGGTTTTACCTCAATCCCAGGGAAGCCGTAACCGACAAGGTCCTCTCTGACATTCTCGTCGAAGCCGGCGGGCTGCTGGAAGCCTTCAGCGGAAGAAAGCCGGACTGCGCCGCCCTGCTCCCCAGCCTTGAAACCGCCCTCGCGAATCCCGGCGCCGCCCCGATAATTTTGAGCGAACTCTGGAAGTTTTACTCAAGCATGCCCAGCCTCTCCGCCGAAACAGCGGGGCTTTCCGGCGCTGCCCGGGGGCGGCTGCGGGAGGCCGAGGCTGCCAGGAAGCGGCGCGATCTCGCAGACAAGAAGGAAGGTCTCTACCTGCAGACCGGATTTGTGACCAACAAATCCGGCAGGGATAAATACTTCGCCCTGGTTAAAGAGAAAGGACTCAACAGCATCGTCGTCGACATGAAAGACGATTACGGCAGGTTACGGTTCGCGCCCCAATCGGCCTTGCTTCGCGAGCTCGGAGTGGTGGGGGACGCTCTGGATATCGAGGAATTCGCAGCCCAGGCCAAGGGAAACGGGCTATACCTCATCGCCCGCATCGTCGTGTTCAAGGACGAGAGCCTCTATAAAGCAAAAAGCGGCTTTCTAGCCGTACGTGACGCAGGCACGGGATCCCCATGGCGCGGCACGAAACCGGACGGGCAGCTCATGGGAGAATACTGGGTCGATCCCTACTCCCCAGAGGTCTGGCGATACAACGTTGAAATAGCCAGGGAAGTCTTGCTGCGCGGTTTCGACGAGATACAGTTCGACTATATCCGCTTTCCCACCGATGGTGAAAACCTCGGCCAGGCTCGGTATCCGGCTCAAAAATCAGGCATGAGCCCCGATTCAGCCCTGGAGTCCTTCCTCCGCTTCGCGCGGCAGAGCATTGCTGCGCCCATAAGCCTGGATATCTATGGGGCCAACGGCTGGTATAGATCGGGAACCAGGACCGGACAGGATGTGGAAATGCTTTCTCGCTACGCCGACGTGGTCTGCCCCATGTTCTACCCTTCGCATTTCGAACAGAATTTCATGGCCCAGGCTCCGGCCGAGCTAAGGCCTTACCGGATTTATAAGATCGGCAGCCTCAGGAACCTGGCTCTCGCCCGCGGGCGAATGCTCGTACGACCATACGTCCAGGCTTTTTACCTTGATGTAAGCTATGACAGAAGCTACTACGGTCCCCGTTACGTGGAGCTGGAAATCCAGGGAGTCAGGGAGGGAGCGAATCAGGGCATGACCTTCTGGAACAATTCGGGAAGGTATTCCGACCTGCCTGATTTGGCCGAGCTTCGGGATTGAACTTTTATTTTTTCCCAGAATGAGTTATCCTTTATTTTATGGCAGTTTTTCGTAACGGAAACGGCTTAGCCTGGGCCAGGCGGCGCGCCCTGGTCTGGGCCGTGGTCGCCCTGGTTTTCTGCGCGGCCATGAATATCTACCATTACTCGCTTCAGGGCGCCTGGGGCCTTTATCGCTGGGATAAGACCTGGCTTTTCAGGGCGCTCATTCTCATGGGGCTCCTGCCGCTGGGCTTAATCTTCCTCTCGCTTCCCCTGGAAAAGCTTAAAACCAAGACGCCGGCCAAGCTGCTGCGAGGGTTTTCCCTCGTCGCTTCCTTTCTGGTGAGCCTGGCCTCTCTGGGCGTTCTGGCCTTTCTCATCGTCACTCCCCGGATGGGCAGCCTTCGGCAAGCGGAACTCGCGCTCGTCAATCCATCGGTCAAACTCGAAGGGTCCGTCGGCGCCGAAGACCGGAAAACCCTTTTACGCATAAGCGTAGGATCCGATGCGCACTGGGGCACGGGAAAAACCGATTCCAGCGCACGATCCGATATTCTCGCGACCATCGCCGAACGCAAGCCCGATATATTTTTCCTCCTGGGAGATACGGTAGAGACAGGTTCTTCGGTATCGCAATGGAACGCCGCCCTAGCCGACCTATCGGCCATCGTGCCCAAGGTTCCCCTGCGCCCTCTCATGGGCAACCACGACGCCCTTTTCGGCGGCCAGTACCTCTTTAAAAAGGCATTCTTCCCGCCGGAATTTTCCAGCGATTCGGGCTCTCCTTACTACTATTCGATACAGACCGAGGCTGCCACCCTTGTCGCGCTCGATCTGCCATGGGGAACGGAAAATTTCGACAGAAGGCAAAAATCCTGGCTCGAATCGACGCTTTCCGTCGCCGATCCGCTCAAGCCCCTCATAGTGTTCTCCCATAGTTTCTTTTACGCTTCGGGCTACGACGATCCAAAGCTCGACAAGCCCTGGTACGACCATTACCAGAACATTCCCTCCTTAACCCCCCTATTCGAACGCTACGGGGTGGATTTGGTCGTCTCGGGGCACAACCACTATATGGAATATCTGGAAAAGAACGGAGTCCGTTACGCCGTGGTGGGGGCCATGGGAAGCAAGAGCGATCCCGTGCCGAAATATTGGTCGCCTGCTTCGAAATGGATCGCCGTGGCCAGCTTCGGGCACTTGGACATCGACATCGGACCGGACGAAATAGCGCTGAAATTCGAGGACCGGCTGGGAAACACGCTTCACGAGGAGAAGTTCGGATACAAGCCTTCCCTGCGGTCGGGTAGCGCCGAGTAGGCTCTCGGCCTTAGCGACGAGCTAGCCGCTAAGGCCTTAACGGCGAACGCGGGCGGAGGCCGCGCGGTCCCGGCGCTGTGAGGCCTAGAACTGACGAGCGCCGGGACCGCGCGGCGAATATGCTTTTAATAACCTAGATCTTCGCCTACGAGTATGACCGTGTAATCGGAGAGCGAAGGCTTTCGCTTGAGTATCTGGTATACCCTGCAGATGCGGGTCGGCTCCTGGCAGTTCATGCACTGCCCGGCCTTGACGCAAGGGTTGGTCTTGGCCAACCGTTTGTTGTTCATAGGGGCCGCGTAAGCCTCGATGCGCTCCCATGCTTCGTCCACGTCGCCAACCACCTTGTTGGCTCCCGCCACCACTACGTTCTTCTTGGGGCCGAAAGTGAGGGCGGCGACCCTGTTGCCGTTCCCGTCGATATTCAGCATTTCGCCCTTCATGGTCACGGCGTTGGCGCTGCAGATGAATACGTCGCAGGTGAGCTGGGCCCGGAGGATATCAAGCTTCTCCTCGGCGCCCAATCCCGGCTTGTTGTGATCCAGGACCTGGGCGCCCGCCTGGGTAGCCTTGTCCTGGATTCCCAGGGTTTTTATCGACATGGAGCCGCCGAATCCCAGCTTCATGCCCGGCTTGACGAATCGCATCACCAGCTCGGCCGCTTCCTTCGCGGTCTTTACGTACACGGCGTCGAATCCGTTCTTGACCAAGGCGGCGCAGGCCCTCTGGGCCCTCGTTTCTTTTGACCACAGTTCAACTTCGGTCATCGTATCCTCCGACTCTTTTCTTGGATTGAGGCTCTATTCTGTAATGGGATGGAAATTAATGCAAGAACTATCGCGCGCCGGTCCAGCCCATGCAGCGCGAGATTTCCTCCGCCGCCTTGAGAACCCGGGAAGCCACTTTTTCGGGCTCCAGGTCCGGTCGGCTTTCCAGAACCCAGGACGTGCTTATCGCCGAGATGACATCGCCGCGGTAATCCCGGATCGGGGCGGCAACGCAATTGACCCCCGGTTCGGCTTCTTCGTTGTCCCTCGCCCAACCGCGCTTCCTGCAAACGGCCAAATCCGCCAGCAGGGAATCGATATCGCCATGTGTATTGGGACCGAAACGTTCGAAATGCCTTCCGCCCAGGAGCGCCCGTATTTCTTCGTTTTCGAGCCCCAGGAGCAGGGCTTTGCCTAGGGATGTGCAGTAGAGGGGTTTTTGCTGGCCGATGATCGAATATTTTCTCAAAGAGGTGAATTTGTCTTCCTTGTCGATATAGACCATCATGTCGCCCTGTCTCCTGGCCAAGAAGACGATGGTGCCCAGGTTCTCGCCCAGCTCGCGCATGTAGGGGGCTGATTCGGTCTTGAGCTCGAGACTGTTCAGGTAATGGCTGCTCATTTCTATAAACGCCGGCCCTAGCCTGTAGAGGTTAGTCTGCTGATTTTTCCTCACGTATTCGTGCTGCATGAGAACGGCGAGAAGGCGAAAGGCGGTGCTTCGGGGAAGCTCGGCCACTTCGGCGATCTCGGCCAGGGAGAGTCCCAAAGGCTCGTGGGCGAGGGTCTTGAGAATACAGAAGGTCCTGTCTAGGGACTGGACGCGAACTTCCATGCTTGTCTCCTGGAGAGGATGGTAATTGACCTACCGCCTTCAGTCTATACTTGACAATGCAAAAAAACAAGCTAATATATGGAACTGAATTCCATATTGTAGAATAACTTCTCCGGGCATTTTGGGCGGCATGCAAAAAACTAACAGGAGCCTAACCATGGATATCAGGGAATATGTCAATTCCGAATACGCCAAAACCCTCGACACCGAAGGCTTGAGGCGGCATTTCTTGGTACGTTCGATATTCGCGCCGGGCCAGATCACCATGACCTACAGTCACGTGGACAGGATGATAGCCGGCGGAGCTACCCCGGCGGGAAAGGCTTTGAAGCTGGCGGCGACGAAGGAACTGGGCACCGAGTACTTCTTCGAGCGCAGGGAAATGGGCATCATCAATATCGGCGGCCCCGGATCCATCAGCGTAGATGGCAGGAAATTCACCGTCGGATCCAGGGACGGGTTCTACATTTCCATGGGCTCCAAGGAAGTATCGTTCGAGAGCGCGGATCCGTCCAATCCGGCCAAATTCTACTTCAACAGCGCGCCCGCCCACAGGGCCTGCCCCACCAGGCTCGTCACCCTCGACCAGGCCAAGCGCGTGGAGATGGGCAGCGACGCCGAGAGCAATAAGAGGGTCATCAACCAATTCATCCATCCCGCCGTTCTGGAAACCTGCCAGCTGGTGATGGGAATGACGATATTCTCGCAGGGTTCGGTATGGAACACTATGCCCGTCCATACCCACGAGCGCCGCATGGAAGTGTATCTATACTTCGACATGCCCCAGGACAGGGTGGTCTTCCATTTCATGGGGAAACCCGAGGAAACCAGGCATCTGGTAGTCCGCAACGAAGAAGCGGTGATCAGCCCCTCCTGGTCCATCCACGCGGGCGCGGGAACGGGTCCCTACACCTTCATCTGGGGCATGGCGGGGGAGAACCAGACTTTTACGGACATGGATCACGTGCCCATGGGCGCCCTTAAATAAACCGCAGAACGAGGCAGGGAGGTAGCGAATGATTTTGGATAAATTCAGGCTGGACGGAAAGGTAGCCATCGTCACCGGGAGTTCCACGGGCCTGGGTCAAGGCATAAGCCAGGGACTTGCCGAGGCGGGAGCGGCGATCGTGGGGGTGGACTATGTGCCATCCCCCGAGACGAAACGCGCCATCGAAGCGGCGGGAGGGAAATTCCTGGAGGTGGTGGCTGACCTCATGTCCATCGCTCCCATCCCGGGCATCATCGAAAAGGCGCTTGCCCGTTTCGGCCGCCTGGACATTCTCGTCAACAACGCAGGCATCATCCGCAGGGAAGACGCCATCGATTTTTCCGAGAAAAACTGGGACGACGTGATGAACATCAACGCGAAGACCGTTTTCTTTTTCAGCCAAGCGGCGGCGCGGCAGTTCGTCGCCCAGAAATCCGGGGGCAAGATTATCAATATCGCGTCCATGCTCTCTTTCCAGGGAGGGATTCGGATTCCCTCGTACACCGCGTCCAAGAGCGCGGTGGCGGGCCTGACCAGGCTCATGGCCTGCGAGTGGGCCAAATACGGAATAAACGCCAACGCCATAGCCCCTGGCTACATGGCCACGAACAACACGGCGCCCCTGCGCGCAGACGCCCAGCGAAGCGAGGCCATACTCGAACGCATTCCCGCGGGGCGCTGGGGCACGCCAGAGGACGTCCAGGGCGCGGCCGTTTTCCTTTCCTCGGAAGCCAGCGATTACATCAACGGGTATATAGTCGCCGTGGACGGCGGTTGGCTTGCGCGATAAATTCTTGTCCGCCCGCTAAAAGGCGCGGAAGGGAGGAACCATGATAGCGACCAACGTGAAACACATAGGAAAATACAAGGGTTTGAGCCCGCTGCTCGACAAGGCTTTTGACTGGATCATGGCCGGAGGCTGGGAAGCCCTGCCCGAAGGCAAGCATGAGATAGAGGGCGCTTCCCTTTACGCAATCGTGCAACGCTACGACTCGAAGCCCGCCGAAAAATGCCGCTTCGAGACGCACCGGAGATACATAGACATACAGATGCTCGTATCGGGCACCGAGATCATGGAAGCGGCGGATCCAAGCTCGCTGAGGGTGAGCGAGCCCTACAAGCCGGACGCGGAATTCTACTCCAGCCCAGCCGCCGGAACCTGCTGCAGCTTCGTCTGCTCAAAGGGCGACGCCCTTGTTTTTTTTCCCGAGGACGCGCATCGTCCTTGCATCGCCAAAGACGGCAGGCCGGAGCCGATTCACAAGATCGTCCTTAAGGTGGAGGCGTTATGAAGGTAGTGAGTTTCGGGGAAATTATGCTCAGGCTCAAATCCCCCGGGTTCGAGCGGCTCTTTCAGTCCCCATCCTTCGAAGCCACCTTCGGAGGCTCCGAGGGCAACGTCGCCGTGGCCCTCGCGCGACTGGGCAACCCGGCGGCTTTCGTGACAGCGCTGCCGGACAACCAGATCGGCAGGGAATGCGTTAGGGAGCTTCGGTATCACGGCGTGGACGTTTCGCTAATCGCCATGAAAAAGGGACGCATGGGAATCTATTTTTTCGAGAACGGATCCAACCAGCGGCCGTCCAACGTCATCTACGACAGGGCGGGATCGGCCATCGCCGAAATCGAGCCCGGCGACATCGACTGGGACAAAGCGTTCGCAGGAGCCGGATGGTTCCACATATCCGGAATAACACCGGCGATATCGCGCAAGGCGGCGGACGCGTCCATCGCGGCGGCGAAGGCGGCGGACAAGGCGGGACTGAAGGTTTCGTTCGACCTCAACTTTCGCGCCAAGCTCTGGAACTACGGCGCTAAAGCCCAGGACGTCATGGGCGAGATAGCCGCCTTCGCCACTGTCCTGATAGGGAACGAGGAGGACTACCAGAAATCCTTGGGGCTGGAAGGACCGAAACTATCGGCGGACGGCAGCATAGACACGAGCGAATATGCCGCGATGTGCGATCGGGCCCTAGCCCGGTATCCCAAGGCCGAATACGCCGCGGTCACCCTGCGGGAGAGCAGGTCGGCGGACCGCAACGACTGGTCGGCCATGCTGGTGGGCAGGAAAGGCTCCATGATCTCGAGAAAATTCTCCATCGCCGATATCGTGGACAGGGTAGGAGCGGGCGATTCCTTCTCGGCCGGACTTATCTACGGCCTTATCCATTTCAAAGATGAGCCGCAAAAGGCCCTGGAGCATGCCGTCGCCCTCTCCTGTCTAAAGCACTCGATCTCCGGCGATTTCGCCTTGATAGAACCCGGAGAGGTTCAGAAACTAATGGGCGGAGACGCCTCGGGAAGGGTGCAGCGCTGATAAGCGTTTCGCCTTCGGGCGGGGCGGCCTCGGTTCCCGAGGCCGCCCCCTTTTTATTGACCCGCAGGAGCTACGGCGCAGCCTTCCTCGACAAGAACGCCGCAGCCGCCGCAGTTTTCTATCCGCACCGCATCCAGCCTGCACTCGACATTCTTCAATCTCAGGCCGCGATTATCGGTCGCGCCCAAGCCTTGGTACATCTCCGACCGCTCCACAGGCACCAGGTCCTCGCCGGAGAGAGAAATCGCGCAGTTCTCCAGCACGAGGTTGCGGATCTTGGATTCCGGCAGCCCCACGACGAAGCCAGCGGAAGCCCGGCAATCGGACGCGACAAGATTGGAAACCAGGATATTTCTCATTGTCGGCGTGAGCTGCGACGACGGCTGGGCCTGCTGGGAAAAGACGAAGGCTTTGTCGGCCGCCCTTACGCCGCACTCGTAGTAGAGATTGATGGTGATCGGGGCCAGGACCTTGTCCATGACCAGGTTCCTGAAGGAGAGATTCTGCACCAAGCCTCCCCTTCCCCGCCGGCTTTTAAGCCTGACGCCCCTGTCGGTCCCCATGAAGCGGCAATTGATCACGTCGACGTTCTCGATGCCCCCGGCAGTTTCGCTTCCGATTACCACGCCTCCATGGCCGCTCAAAAAGCTGCAGCCAGAAATGCTGACATTCCTGGTGGCCCGGCCCTCCTCGAGCCCCTGTCGGCCCGAGCCAGCTTTGAGCGCAACACAGTCGTCGCCTACGTTTATGAGGGAATCGGAAATCGACACGTCCTCGCAGGAATCTATGTCGATGCCGTCGGTGTTGGGCGCGTCCGCCGGATTTTCGATACAGACGGCTTCTATGCGAATCCTCCGCGAAAAAACAGGATGGATCGTCCAGAAGGGAGAATTCAAAAAACTAAGTCCCCGCAGAATGACGCCGTCGCAATTAAGAAATTGAGCCAGGGGCGGGCGCAGAAACTGCGTTTCCCTTCCCCCTCCTCCCGAAGGCTGCTCGCCCGAATCCTTGTTCAGCTCCGCTAGTTTTTTTTCCATGGGAGTTTCGGGCTTAGCCTGTCCGGAAGCTTTTTTCGCCCTATGGGTTTTCCACCATTCCTGCCCGCTTCCGTCTATCGTTCCCTCGCCCATCAATGCGACATTCCTCGCGCCCCTCGCGAAAATCAATGGCTGCATGGCATAGCAGCGAATCCCCTCCCAGCGCGTTTCGACCGGGGGATAGAGGGCGGGGTCTGGTATAAACCGAATGCAGGCACCTCGTTCCAAGGCCAGGGTCGTATTGTCGAAAAGCTCGATAGGCCCGCTCCTGTAGAGTCCCGGGGGTATCCTGAGGGTTCCGCCTCCGGCTTCGCGAATCATCGCCATGGCCTTGGCGAAGGCTTCGCTGCAATCGCTCTCGTTTCCTGGCTCGCCCCCGAACTCTCGAATATCCATTGTCGGGTTCATATCGATACCCCCTTTAGAGCCTTCGGCGGCTTTGGCTCATCTTGGTGGAATTGTCAGACTTCGAGCGCAGGCTGGCAATTGTCTTTAGTGGTCACTTTTTGGACTTTTCTGATATTCATTCTCCTCAATCGTTCGACATTTGGTTGACAAGGCCCCGGGGCGACCGGAGAATGAGAGAGGAGGCATGCGCTTCGGCATCGGCCTCTAAGGCAGATAGGATGAAAGAAGGAACGCGAATAGCTTTTTTGCTCGCCTCCATTCATTCAGGTTCGGCCACGAAGGTCTGGCCGGAACTTGTCAAGGAGAGTGAGCGTCGCAAGTGCCTCTTTTTCATCTTTCCCGGCGGAAGGCTATCGAGCAGGGACGAGTTCGAGTATATGCGAAACAGCATATTCGGATTGGTAAAACCCGCGAGCTTCGACGCCGCGCTCTGCTGGGCCAGTTCCTTGAGCGGTTTCGCGGCCGAGTCCGAGGTGGAAGAGTATCTGGAATCGAACCTCGCCATACCTCTGGTCACTTTCGGGCTCAAGATAGGACGAAACCCAGTGGTCAATATCGACGCCTATTCGGGCATGAAGCAGCTCGTCCTCCATCTCGTCAAACGTCATGGATGCGAAAAAATCGCCTTCCTGGGAGGACCCAGGGCTCACTCTTCGGCCGAGGATCGATTCAAAGCGTATCGCGACACGTTGAAGGAGATGGGAATACCCTGCGACGAAGGCCTCGTCGTGCTCGACAATCCCTGGACGGAAGGCCGTAGGGCAGTCCTGCGCATTCTCGACGAGAGAAAGCTGACGCCGGGCAAGGATTTCGACGCTCTCTGCAGCGCCAGCGACCTTTTGTCTTTCGAGGCGGCGGCGCTATTACGGGAGCGCGGCTGGAAAATACCCCAGGACGTAGCCCTGGCGGGTTTCAACGACTCAGAGGAGAGCAACCTGCTATCCCCGACCTTTACCACGGTTCGGATGCCCCTGGATCGCCAAGCCCATCAGGCATTTCACATGCTTCTCGAACTATTGGAAGGGAAAAAACCCGGCGACAGAACGCTCAAGACCAGTCTCGTCCTCAGGCAATCCTGCGGTTGCAGGACTCCGGCGGTGCAAAAAGCGGGAGCCAAGGTTCTTCCTCCTAACGATCGGGAGGCAAGGCGTGGCGCGAAGCCTGTCCTGGAGGAACTGCTCAAGCAAGCGGCGAGATATTCCTGCTTTTCTTCGGATGAAAGGGAGAAATTACTTCGCCCCATCGTGAGTTCATTTTTGGAAAGCGCCGAATCGGGGAGTGAAGAACGGTTTTTGGAGAGCCTGGACCAGACCTTGGACGAGTTCATCGTCAAAGGCCGGGATATCGATTGCGTCCAAAACGTTATTTCGGCCCTGAGAAAAGCCGTCATACCCCGGGCCGCATCGATGCGGCGGGCGACTGCCCTCGAGGGGGTTCTCGGCAAGGGACGGGTGCTGATAGCCGAGGCCGAAAAACGAGTGAGCACCTACAAGGCCTGGAAGGAAAAACGCCTTGATCACTGGCTCAGCATCCTGAGCCATCAGCTTCTCTGCGCGAAAGACGTGGAAAGCATAGTGGAAATCGCCGCGCGATGCCTCCCGCCGCTCGGGATCAACGCCGCATTCCTCGTCCTTGAATCGGATAACGCCTCGAAGCGGCTATTCGCCGGAGGCTTTTGTCAAAATCAACAATATCCGGGCAAGCAGGGAGTATCCGACAATCAGGGGCATCGGCAGTTCGGAAAAGATCGCCTTCTGCCCGAGGCAGTGTTCCCGAAGGGAGCGGGCAGCTACATCGTCCTCCCCCTATACTTTGAATCCACTTCTCTCGGCTATGTCGTGCTCAAGGCCGATCGTTCAGACGCCTACGTCTATGAGGAGGTTCGCGCCCAGTTATCGTCCGCCCTGAGAGGCGTCCTGCTCTTCGAGAAGGCTGACGAGGCGAGAACCAGGGCGGAAAAGGCCGAGAGGATGAAAAGCGAGTTTCTCGCCGGCATCACGGGGGAGCTGCAGGAACCCATACGATTTATCAGGGAGAGGAGCATCGAGCTGCTTTCGAGGAGCGAAGGCCGGGCGAAGGAGGAACTGGAGGCGATAGTCGCTGCGTCCGCCCGCCAGATGGACATGACCAGGGAGCTTTTGGAGCTCTCCCTCGCCCAGGTGGAAGATTTCCCCCTTCGGTCGGGCCTCTTCGATCCGAAAAGATTTCTTGAAGGCCTTGCCGCCGGCCTTGGGGCGGGACACGACCAGGGCGGGCGCTCTCCTCGCCGGATCGGGTTGAGCTTCCCCCAAGGTTCGGATCTTCCCATGGCCTGGGGCGATGAAGCGCGGGTAGCCCAGGTGATCAAAATATTCCTGGAATATCTCTTCCATACCTTTAGGCTTGAAGAAACGGTACTGGAAGCATCCATGCGGGAGAGCGGGCCTCGACTGGCCGTCGTCGCCCAAAGAGTCGAGTGCGAAAAGACAGCCGATGCCGTGGCGCGGCTGCGTTCCTATATAGAAACGGATTCCGCGGCCGGATTGCCGGCGGGGAAAACCAGCATTTCCATCGAACTCGCCAAACGCATCGCCCTTCTGCACGGCGCGACACTCGGCTTATCCGACTCGGGCGGGCGGCTTTGCCTCTATATCGACCTACCCTTCCCTTCCGTGGATGCTTTCCGCAGGATCGATCCCGAAAGCCGGGACTCCTGGTCCATCGGCCTGCTCTCGAGCCGCGAGCCCCTCCTTCTTCAAGGTTTGTACGGCGAGAGGAAACGGATTCGTATCGGGCTTTCGGAGGCCCTCGACGCGAAGCGGCTCCTAAGCGACGTGTGCCTTCTCTACATAGATCCCCAAGCCATGAGCGGCGAAGAACTCTCCACCGCTCAGCTGCTCATCGAGGATGGCAGATTCAGGCGCCTGCCCTGCATAATACCGGCAGACCTCGAAAAATCACCGTTTTTCGAGGGCAGGCTTAGCCTCGGGGAAATCTTGGGCCGATATATGCCCGAGCGAGACAGCCCCAGCCTTCTGGCCATCGGCCAGGAGATCGAACTGGAGCAGCTGGAACGAAGCCTCGCGGAATGCGGGGTACAGGGCTTCCGCGTCCTGCCCTGCCGCAGGCCGGACGAACTTCCGGTCATTGCCGGGCGCGAAAAACCTAGGCTCATCCTTCTCTGCTCCCAGGATCCATGCTTCCTGCAGGCTGTCTTGGATATGGGAACGCTCAACGCTTCTCCCCTGCTCTGGCTTTTCGAAAAAACCGAAGGGTTCAAGATTCCCGCATCTTTTTTCGAGAGGCCCAGGACCTTGGTCTGTAACTCTGGCCAGGGCTTTTTCGATATCGCCGCCGAGCTGGCGAAGAATATCCTGGGCGAAAAGAAGCCGCTGCTCCCGGCGCCGACCGGGGCTATCGTGATCAAGGCGCTGTTTTACCTGAACCGGCACTTCAAGGAAAAGATTTCCCGCTGGAGGCTTTCCGAGGAGCTGAACGCCAGCGAGGATTACTTGAGCAGGATATTTCGATATCAAATGGGCATCACCCTATGGGATTACTTGAACCGGCTCAGGATCGCATACGCCGTGGAGCTTCTCGTCGAGAGTTCGGACACCGTGGCCGAAGTGGCGGCCAAGGCAGGATTCCAGGACCAAGCTTATTTTTGCAGGGTTTTCAGGAAGCTTAGGGGGACGACGCCTGGAGCGCTGCGAAAGGAATCGCGGCATGATGTCAGAAAAGTACAATAATCTGACGGAAAATTTGCAGATTTCAGCCCTACCATAAGAACGGAAACCGTATGAGATCCGAAAACGGGGTTATCGAACTAGACGCCAGGATGGGCCGCTCGCGCTCGTTCTGGAAAAATCTGAAGCGGCAGAAATCGGTATACCTTCTCGCCTCGATCTCACTGATATATTTCGTCGTATTCAAGTACATGCCCATCTGGAACGCCCAGATAGCGTTCAAGGATTTCATGGCCCTTGACGGGGTGCTGGGAAGTCCCTGGGTGGGCCTGAAGAACTTCCGCGATTTCGTCGATTCCTACTATTTCTGGGAACTGATTCGCAACACCGTGATGTACAGCATCGGCAAGATGGTCGCCTCGATTCCCGCGGCTATCTTCCTTTCCGTATCGCTCTACGAGTGCAGAAACTATTACCTGAGAAAGACAGTCCAGACCATAGCCTACCTGCCCCACTTCCTATCCTGGGTGATCATGTACGCTATCCTTTTGGCGATACTTTCGCCCTCCAGCGGCATTCTCAACGACCTCATCAAGCTCATGGGCGGGGAGCCTATAAGCTTTCTCACAGAAACCAAGGCTTTCCCCTGGATCGTAGTCCTTTCCGACACGTGGAAGGAAATGGGCTGGAGCGCCATCATTTTCTTGGCCGCTCTTATGGGCATAGACCCATCTCTCTTCGAAGCGGCGACGGTGGAAGGAGCCAGCGCCTGGCAAAGGGTCAGGCATATCACCCTGCCCTCAATCCGGCCTGTCATCGTCATGGTCGTCCTACTGCGCTTGGGCACGATTCTGGACGCGGGTTTCAACCAGATATTCATGCTGTATTCACTGCCGGTCTATAGCGTCGCCGACATCATCGACACATGGATCTACAGGCAGGGCCTCCTGGAGTTCCGCTTCGGGCTGGCCACGGCCGTAGGATTGTTCAAGGGCTTGTTCGGGCTGATTCTCATCGTCGTATCCAACAAGCTCATCAAGCGTCAGACCGGCAGCGGCCTGTATTAGCGGAGACAGGGCATGAAGAGCGCCATTCGGCTGACGACTTCGGACAGACTCTTCCATATCGTCGTCAACAGCTGCTTGCTTCTCATCCTCGCGCTCTTCGTCATTCCCATCTGGAGCACCATCACCCTCTCGTTCCGCCCCAATACCTTCATCGGCTCGGCCCTTGACGGGATGCTCCTGCCCCCTTGGGAATGGTCCACCGCCGCGTACAAGGCGCTGCTCGGGCATCGGACTTTCATCGTTTCCATCTTCAATAGCTTCAGGATCTTCCTGGAGGGCGTGGCTTCCGCGCTTTTCCTCACCGTGCCGCTGGCATACCTGCTCTCGATAAAAACCCTGCCGGGCAGGAAGTTCCTGTACGGGCTCGTCCTCGTCCCTTATCTGTTCAATGTCGGGCTGATCCCCAACTACCTCCTGGTGTCCAAGCTCGGCCTCATGGACCACCTGGCGGCGGTATACCTGCCAGGGGCGATTTCGGTCTACAACACCCTGATCATGAAGAGTTTCTTCGAGGGAATTCCCGAAGAGCTGAAAGAGTCCGCCAGGATCGACGGAGCCTCGGAACTGGCCGTGCTCTGGAAAATAATTCTGCCCTTGTCCAAGCCGATCCTGCTCACGATCGGCCTCTATTACGGCGTCCATTTCTGGAACGATTTCTTCAACGCCATGCTCTACCTCAACGACAGCGCGCTCCAGCCCCTGCCTATCCTGCTGCGGAACATTCTGTTGTCCTCTGGCATGAACGAATACGTCGAAGTGAACGCCTTCGGCGAGGCGCCGATCGCGGCGATCAAGGCGGCCAGCGTCCTGCTGGCGGCTATTCCCATGCTGGCCGCCTATCCCTTCATCCAGAGATACTTCGTCAAGGGTACCATGCTGGGTTCGGTAAAAGGCTAAAGCCGGGGCTCAAGGGCTCCGTCGCGATAAAGAATTAAGGAGGTTTCCATGAAAAAAATGAAAGGAACCCTGTTTTTCTTCGTGTTCGCGCTCCTGGCCGCCAGTTCGGCCTTCGCCCAGGCGGACAAGCTGACTACCATCGAGATGTGGTACGGCGCGGCGATAACAGAAGCCGGCCCGCCGCCGGAGGATTGGGTGGTCTACAAGCTGCTGCGGGAAAAATTCGGCATAGAGCTGAAGATTACAGCCGAGCCTTCCAACGAGAACGACCAGGACGTCAAAATCCTGGCCGCCGCCGCGGCCAATCAGCTGCCCGACCTCTTCATGGTTCGCAGGGATCCCTGGCAGGTATTGATCAAGCAGGGACTCGTGGCGCCGGTGGACGACATGTACCCGCTGATGCCTAACAGGGCGGCAAACCACTTCGACAAGGACAGCATCGCCTTCACTACCATACGCGGCAAGAGTTACGGCTTTGGTTTCCCAGGCTCTCTGCAGAAAAATGAAGGCTTGGTGATCCGCAAGGACTGGCTGGACAAGCTCGGCCTCAAGATGCCCACGAACCTGGATGAGCTCTACGATGTTTGCTATGCCTTCACCTTCAAGGACCCTGACGGAAACGGCAAGAACGACACCTACGGCTATGGAGCTTTCGTGGAGCTCTTCGACCAGGAGCAGTACCTGGGCCGCCGCTTCGAGCCCATCATGGGCGCTTTCGGCGTGGCCGGCACCTGGAACATGACGGCGGCAAATTTCGGCCTCAACGCCAAGAAACCCGAGTTCTTCGAGGCCCTGCAGTTCGTCAAGAAACTGGTGGACAACAAGGTCATAGACCCCGATTGGCCTTCCCTCAAGAAGGACGATTTCCGGGCAGCCTGGAAGCAGGGCAAGTTCGGCGTGATGAGGGAGCAGATGGCTGCCCTCGCAGCCGCGGCCAATTACGCTCCCTTCGACAAGAACTTCCCCAATGGCGAATGGGCGGCCCTGCCCCCTCCCAAGGGGCCCAAGGGGCTTTCCGCGACCGGCATCTACGATTCCAACTACAGGATCTACGCCGTTTCGCCCAAGGCCATTAAGGCGGGCAAGAAGGAAGCGATAGCCAAGTTCCTGGACTGGATGGCCACCGACGAGGGTTATAAGCTGATCGGCTGGGGCGTGGAGGGAGTCAATTATTCCATCGATGACAACGGAGACATCACCGACAAGAACGTGCCGGCGGACACGAAGTTCTCCTCGCCCAAGGGCCAGACAGTCACCCAGCTCCGCAACATGGTATTCTACAACAGCGACATGGAGCTCGCGGCCCGCTACCCATACTTCAAGACCGCCAACGGACGCAGCCTCGGACCCCGGACCTACCTGAGCACCTTCCAGTCCTACCCCTGGATCAACGTGACCGGCGCCGGCACCATCGCCCCCTCTCCCAACAACGCAGATCTGAAGCGCTACATCAACCAGAGCGTGCAGGAGTTCGTGCTGGGCAAGACCCCCCTCACCAAGGCAAACTTCGACGCCTTCGTGGCGCAGATGGATAAGCTGGGCGCTGCGGCCTGGGAAAAGGCGGCCCGGCAGCAGATGGACGACAACGGGTACCTGCAGTAAGGCGATTTTTGCATCGGGTATCAGCGATTCGCTCGCGCCGTACGGCTTAGGCAAGACGCGCCGGCATGAGGCTAGGGCGAAATAGCGGGCCGGGCGGGGCGAGGAAGAATTCCTCGCCCCGCCCGGCCCCTCGGGGCAGCCATGGATACTACACAGCGAAGCGAACGCAAAGCACTACTCGCCGGACTCGTCGAAGCGGCCCTCCAGGATTGCAGGCCCGACACGGCGAAATGGAACTACGAGACCGGCCTCCTTCTCCAAGCGGTCCGCGAAGCCTCCGAAAGGTTTCCCGCGAACAGCCGCGACGCCGACTTGCGGAAAATCGCCGAAGCCCTCGTCGCTGCCGACGGTTCCATAGCCGGCTACAAGACGGCCGAGTTCAACATAGACCAGATCAACTCCGGAAAGTTCATCCTTTCGACATGGAAAGAATCGGGTGAAAAACGGTACCGCATAGCCGTCGACACCCTATTGGATCAACTTTCGAGGCAGCCCCGCGCTCCCTCCGGCTCCTACTGGCATAAAAAGATTTACCCTAACCAGATATGGCTGGACGGCCTCTACATGTTCGGCCCCTTCGCAGCCCGCTGCGCGGCGGAGTTTTCCGCTCCCGAACATTTCGACGATATCTGCCAGCAGCTTTTTCACGTGAGGGACGGAATGAGGGACCCCGCGTCGGGGCTCTACTACCACGCCATGGACGAATCCCGCCTCATGCCCTGGTCGGATCCCGTTTCCGGGCTTTCCCCCCATATCTGGGGACGGGCGGTGGGCTGGCTTTCCATGGCCCTCGTGGACATCCTTGATTGGCTTCCGGAAAATCACCCCGACAGGACTCCCGTCATCGCGATGTACCGCGACCTCATGGCATCGGCGGCAAAAGCCCAAGACAGCTCGGGATTGTGGTTTCAAGTTCTCGACATGGGGGGCGCGCCTGGCAACTATCTCGAGGAATCGGCTTCCGCGATGTTCGCCTACGCGTTTTTCAAGGGGATGCGAAAAGGTTTGATCGACTCGGACGCCTTCACGGATCCGGCCGAAAAAGCCTTGAAAGGGATACGCGATCGCTTCATCACCAGGGATAGGACAGGGCGAATCCACGTGGGCGGAATCTGCAAGGTAGCCGGCCTGGGCGGCCATCCCTACCGCGACGGTTCCTACGCCTATTATTTGAGCGAACCGATAGTCTCGGACGATTACAAAGGCACCGGTCCGCTGATCCTGGCGCTTTGCGAAGCTTGCCGGCGATTCTGACCGCCTCTAAAGGCCAGACAAGACGACACGAAGCTCAGGATCGAAGCGCTAAATCCATTTCCGGATCTTGAAATAAACCAGCTCGCCGATCACCACCGCTCCCATCAGGCCGAGGGCGGCCGGATAGCCCCATGGCTGGGCAAGCTCGGGCATCAAGCGGAAATTCATCCCGTACACGCCGGCTATGAAGGTTATGGGAATGAAAATCGCCGAAAGGATGGTCAGAACCTTCATGACCCTAGACATATTAGTGTTCACTTCGGTGAGGTGCAGCTCGATGATCGAGGAGGTGTGCTCCCTATAGGATTCAAGGGCCTCGATAGCTTGTATTGAATTTTCATAGAGGTCCCTCAGATAAGGAGCCAGGGATGCCTGCATCTGGATGGAATCGGCGCGGGCCAGGGCGCTGATCGAATCCCTCACCGGCCAGATCACCCTGCGCATATGCGCAAGTTCGCGCTTCAGCCCCTGGATTTCCCTGATGAGGATACCGTCGTCCTCGGTTCCCAGGTTCTCGTCGAAAGCTTCCAGCCTGTCTCCCAGGCGCTCGAGGATAATGAAATAATTGTCCACGATATTGTCAACCAGGGCGTACAGAAGGTAATCGGCCCCGTATTTGCGCAGCCGCCCTCCGCCGGCCATGATCCTTTCCCGTATGGCTGAAAAGCAATCCCCGGGACGTTCCTGGAAAGAGATCAGGATCTTTCCCTTCAGGATAAAACTCACCTGTTCGTATTCGATCGAGCCGTCCTCGTGCAGGGTCAGCATTTTAGTTATGAGGAAAAGATAATCGTCATAGTTCTCCAGCTTGGGGCGATGCTCGACGGTGAGGATATCCTCGATCACCAGGGGATGGATGCCAAGCATCGCGCAGAGCTTTTCCACGCTTCCGCCGGACAGTCCGTTGATGTTGATCCAATTGACGACTTCGGGATCGATGAGGGCGACGAGTTCGTTCACTTCCTCGGGTATGCGCATCACGGCCGATGTTTCGTCGTAAGAGTAAAGCGAATAAGTGGCTTGCGTAGGCTCGGTATCGCCGATATAGCGAGCGGAGCCCGGCGGGAGCCCCGCCGTCTCCTCCGAGACTCCGGAAAAAGGAAGCCGCGAGGCGCGTCGCTTCTTCTTCGCGTTTTCCTTTTCTCCGCCGCCAGCCGATCCGCCCTTCGTTCCTGGTCTGCGTTTCATACGCTAAGACTAGTGCCGCCGGGGCACGGAATCAACAACCTCGCAGCGAGCCGCGGAGTATGAAACCCGCGGGCGAATCAACAAGCGCGCCGAGCGCCTCGCCGCGGCGGGAAAACAGTTCCCCGAGGCGGAGCTCAGGGAACTGCTGCGGCTATTATAACCTTTTCTGATTAGGAATTGCGCTTTAATTGCCGGTCATCATGGCGGCGACATCGTCATGTGCGGTGCCTATGCCTTTTATGCCGAACTTTTCCACCAGGACGGTCGCGACCGCGGGGGAGAGGAATCCGGGGAGGGTGGGTCCGAGCCTGATGTTCTTGAAGCCGAGATAGAGGAGAGCCAGGAGCACCAGCACGGCTTTCTGCTCGTACCAGGCGATGTCGAAGGACAGGGGTAGCTTGTTCACGTCGTCCAGGCCGAAAATCTCCTTCAACTTGAGGGCGACCAAGGCAAGGGAGTAAGAATCGTTGCACTGGCCGGCGTCCAGCACGCGGGGAATGCCGCCTATTTCGCCTAAATCGAGCTTGTTGTAACGGTACTTGGCGCAGCCGGCGGTGAGGATGACGGCATCCTCGGGCAGGGCCTCGGCGACGTCGGTGTAGTAGGAGCGGCCATTCTGGCGCCCGTCGCAGCCGCCCATGACCACGAAGCGCTTTATAGCCCCAGACTTGACCGCGCTCACCACGGTGTCGGCCAGGGCGAATACCTGGTCGTGGGCGAAGCCGCCGACGATGGTCCCGTTCTCCAGTTCCTCAGGCGGCGGACAGGTCTTGGCCATCTCAACGATGGCGGAGAAATCCTTCATCTTTCCCGCCTCCCGGTCGGCGATGTGGACGCAGCCTTCGAAGCCCACCACCCCAGTGGTGAAAACCCTGGCCTTGTAGGATTCCCGGGGAGGCACGAGGCAGTTGGAAGTGAAGAGCACGGGGCCGCCGAAGGCTTCGATATCCTGGGTCTGGGACCACCAGGAACCGCCGTAGTTCCCGTAGAGGTTGTCGTACTTCTCGAAGAAGGGATAATAGTGGGCGGGCAGCATCTCGCCGTGGGTATAGACGTCGATGCCCGTGCCTTTGGTCTGCTCCAGCAGGTCGTGCAGATCCACCAAATCGTGGCCCGAGATAAGGATGCCGGGCCGGTTTCGCACCCCGGTGCGCACTTTGGTGATCCTGGGACTGCCATAGGCGCCGGTATTGGCCGAGTCGAGGAGGGCCATGGCGTCGACGCCGAATTTCCCGGTCTCCAGCACCAGGGCGGTGAGGTCGTCCAGGCTTTTGGAAGCGTCCGTGAGATCGGCCAGGGCTCTTAGCATAAACTGGAACACTTCCTTGGATTTCTTGCCGATGGCCCAGGCGTGCTCAATGTAGGCCGCCATGCCCTTGAGTCCGTAGAGGACAAGGGATTGGAGGGCCCGAACGTTCTCGTCGTCGATTTCCTTCCATCCCCCGATGCCCGCCGATGCTGCGGCGCGGATGGCCTCCACATTGGCGGCGCTCCAGGTGGCCGCCCCGGGCAAGCCGCCCGAAATCGTGCCGCCGCCGGCCACGAAGGCGGCGCGCAGGGAATCCCTATGGGCCAAGCCTTCCACTATCCAGCCCTCGAAGTCGGAAGCCGAGAAGTTGGCGTTGGTGATGGTAGCGAAGAGCATCCTATCGACGAAAAATGCGGCTTCCTCGTCATAAATGCCTTTCCCTGCAGCCTTTACCGCCCAGAACCCGATTCCCTTGCAGACGTGTAGGACGAGATCCTGCAGATCCGAAACCTCCGCTGTCTTGCCGCAGACGCCCTTTGCGACGGCGCACGCGGTGTTTTTCATCGTTTCCTGACACTGATGGCAGAACATGGTTTCTCCTTGAACATATTATTCACTCCGGCATCCCGGGACGCCGTATGCATAGTGCGCCCTGATCAACTATCGCGCAAAAACGCGGCGGCTATATCGGCTATCGTCGAGCTTCGCAATGTGTCGAGCAGCAGTAGTCTGGCGTCGACGCAGAGCTTACGGAACGCGCAGGTCTTGGCCAGGCAGACCGGCTTGGGAAAAAGGCAGTAATTTCCGGGCAAGGGTCCGTCCAAGGCTTCCAAAACCTCCAGACAGGCCATCTCAGCCGCCGGCTTCTTGAGGGAAAAACCCCCTCCTATGCCGCGGGCGGAGGAGATCATGCCCTTGGCCGCCAGGCTTTGGAGTATCTTGGCCATATAGCTGGGCGAAAGGCCGAGCCTTTCCGCCGCCGCGCCGGCGGCGATGCTTCCCCCATTGCATTCCGCCAGCGCCAGGGCGTGGAGAGCCGCGTTGGTTCTGTCCGATATGCCTATTATCCGGTCCATGCTTCCTCAATTTTCGCCTAAATCAGATATCGATATCCTATTTAACGGTTTTTGCGTTTTTAGTCAAGAGCTCAAGGCTAGCGACCTTCTTAAGCTACACTTTCCTTCGGTTCCATGTCACAATCATCCGCGACGCGATTATGCGTCCCGAGGAATTGCCATGCTCGTACCATTCATCAACAGGCTCCTCCACTGGTTCGTGACCGGGGTCGGCACGACGGTCCTGTCCCTCATGATGCTGTCGAAGGGCTGCACGATAGACACCTTGGGCTTGGTTACGGCCATCGCTTCGCTCTCCATCGTGGTCTTCGAGTTTCCCAGCGGGATTCTCTCGGACCTGGTCGGGCAAAAGAAAATTTACCTCTTCTCCTTGCTCGTCTCCATCGCCGGCTATGCCGTGATCCTAATGACGAATGGCGTTTTAGGTCTCTTGGCGGGATTTTCGCTTTATGGAATAGGCCGAGCCTTTTCCTCAGGATCGGTGGAAGCGTTGTTCATCAACAACTACATACGGAAGGAAGGCAAGGAAAGACTCCATATATTGATCAGTTGGCTGAATAGCGGCGAGATAATAGGATTGGCCTCCGGCGCCCTGGTCGGTGGTTTTATTCCGACTATTTGGGCAGACCTCTTCCCGGGCAAAAACAAGTACGCCGGCAATCTGCTCACCCAGATTTGCGTCCTTTCTGCGCTGTCGGTTTTTACGCTGTTCGGCGTAAGGGAAGAAAAGATGAGCGAAAGAGAAAAAAAGACATTGGGCGATCACGTGCGCGAATCGGCCGAAATTATATTGAAAGACCGCAGCATCACGCTTCTAGTCTTGGGAACCATGGTCTGGGGCTTCTGCTTCAACGCGATAGAAGTATTCTGGCAGCCCAAGGTTAAGGGAATCCTTGGCTCTGATTCGCAGACCTGGATCTTCGGCATTATCAATAGCGGGTATTTCCTTGCCTCCCTCGCCGGGGTGGCGATGATCAATCTCGCGCTGCGAATGCGCAAGATTTCACAGAATCTCATACTCGTGATTTCCAGAATTGTCGTCGGCACGCTTTTTATCGTCCTGTCGCTTCAAACAGGCCTTTTGCCGTTCGCCGGCATCTATCTCTTCTTGTTCATGGTCAACGGAATGATGAATATTCCGGAGGGGACTATTCTCAATGCCCTTTTGCCCGACGAAAAAAGATCATCGCTGCTGTCGTTTTCATCGCTCATGCTGCAGTCGGGCGGCATAATCGGATCGCTCGTCTTCAGCAGGCTGGTCAAGGCTCTCCAGATTTCAGGAGTCTGGGTGATAGCAGGCATCGTCTTCGGAATTTCCGGCCTGTTGTATCTGTATGTCGGAAAGCCTCTCATGCCTGAATCGAGGCCGGGCCCGAATGGCAAAACTGAATAGGGACTTTTTCGCCGACGACGCGTTGAGCGTCGCCAGGAATCTGTTGGGCAAATTGCTCGTGCGAAACATCGACGGCCAGAGGCTATCGGCGATGATCGTGGAAACCGAAGCTTATATGGGTACCGGGGATAAGGCCGCGCATTTTTTCGGCGGAAGGAGAACGCCCCGCGTCGAGGTCATATACGGAAAGCCTGGCTTCTCCTACGTCTTCTTCGTCTATGGCATGCACCACTGTTTCAATATAGTGACGGGCCCCGAAGGCGTTCCCCAGGCTGTCTTGATCCGCGCCGCCCAGCCGGTGGGCGGGATCGAGATCATGGCCAGGAACAGATTCGGCACGGCGCCTTCTCCGTTAAGCGAAAAAGAGCTGGTCCAGCTGGCCAACGGCCCGGGGAAGTTATGCGAAGCCCTGGCCATCGACCGGGCATGCAACGGCATGGATCTCTGCGGCGACGAATTGTACCTGGAGGATCATCCTTGCGGCGCTTTCGAAATCGCGTCGTCGAGGAGGATCGGCATCGACTACGCCCAGGAGGCCAGGGAGTATCCATGGCGGATGTATATCGGGAATAATCGTTTCGTTTCGGTCCCGAGCGATCGTCCACGAAACGCTGCGTCCCGCATTACGCCCCCTTTTTAATCGACTCGATGGTCAGGGTCACCGCGCCCCGGTCTTTTTCCACGAGCCCTTCGACCCAGAGGGGAGATTCTTCGAAAAGGAGATGGCGAAAGCGCTTGTAGGCGTCGGGGAAGAGGACGGCCTCGAAGATAGCCGTCTCGTCCTCGAAGGACACGAACTCCATTGGTTCTTCGCTGGACGTGAGCACGGGCTTGGCGGTGATCGGCCAGGCGAGAAGGCGGATCCGGCGGCCGACGTGGCGGTCCATGTCCCGGGCGCTGAGCCGGGGCTGGGCGAAAAGACGGGGCCAGAGCTCCAAAGGATGACAATCCAGGGTAGTGCCGAGGTATTTGAACTCTGCCTGGCGGCGTTTGCGGGGGGATAGGGGCGATCGGGGGAGGCTGTCTTGGGGGCAGCCTTGAGGGCCGTCCTGAAGAGGGGCGGCGCAACGGCGCGGGGCCTCGGGGTAGCCGCCCGGATAGAGTTCGTCCTCAGAAAACAAATTTCCGGGGATCGCGCGAATCTCGGGGTTCTGGCCTCTATCCCCCGAGCCGGCCTGATCTTCCCGGAAAGCGTAGACCGAAAGCAGGGTCATGAGGGCCTGGGCTCGGCCGGCGCCGCCTGAAATGCCGTCGAAGGCTCCGCAGCCCACCAGGGCTTCGGCATCGCTGCGTTCGAAGCGCAGTCGACGGGCGAACTGGTCCACCGAGGAAAAGGGCCCCGCCCTGTCGCGCTCGTCCAGGATAGCCTTGGCAACGGAGGCGGAAAGGGAAGAGACCATGCAGAATCCGAAGCGGATCGCGCCTTTTTCGCCTTCGGCGACGCATCCGCCTTTTATGGCTTTTTCGCTCTGGGCGACCTTATTATCGCCCTGGGCAATTTTTTCGCCCCGGCAGCGCCAGAGGCTCTCGTTCACGTCCGGCGAAAGGAGCTTGAGGCCCATGCGGCGGGCTTCGCTGGCGTAGGCCAGGGTAGAGTAGAAGCCTCCGTGGTTGGACATGACGGCCGCCATGAACTGGGCCGGGTAGTGGGCCCGCAGATAGGCGGACTGGAAGGAGAGCATGGCGTAGGAAGCCGAGTGGGCTTTGACGAAGGAGTAGCCCGAAAAAGAGCGAATCATGTCCCAGACGGCCTTGATCGTCGCCGGATCGACGCCTCGGGCGCAAGCGCCGGATTCGAAGGCGGGCCAGTATTCCTTCAGCCTCGTGTCGGCGTCTTTCTTGGCGAGGATTTTCCTGATTCCGTCGGCCTCGGCGGAGGAAAACCCCGCCAGCGCTATGGCCGCCTTGGAAACGTCTTCCTGGTAACAGAGAATGCCGTAGCTTTCGTCGAAAAGGCCGGCCAGGAGCGGGTGGAGGGGCTGCCAGGGCTTCCCGTTGAGCCTGTCGATATATTCGTTTATATAGGTGTTGGCCGCTGGCCTGATGATCGAGGAATGGATGACCAGGCGCTCGAAATCGCCTCGCCCTGTTTTTTTCTGCAGCAGGCGCATGGCCGGGCTCTCGACGTAGAACACGCCCATGGTGTCGCCGCGCGCGAGGAGATCAACCGTGCCTGCATCGTCGATCGGATGCCAGCCATCCCTGTCAAGATCCACCCCCTGCTCCTGGAGCGACCGCACGGCGTCGCGCACCACGGCCAGGGAGCGGTTGCCCAGAAGATCGATCTTGACCAGGCCCGCCTGTTCCGCGCCTTCCTTGTCCCAGGCCAGCACCCTGATGCCGGTGCCCGTCTCCTCGACAGGAGCGTAGTCGGCGATCTGGTCGGGCACGATGACGATTCCCCCGGAATGGGCGCCCAGGTGCCTGGGAATATCCACCAGGTCCCTGGAAAGGGTCATGATGCGGCGCCAGGCTTCGTCTGCGTTCTGGAGGGCTTCTTCCTTATCCACCCGTAGCGAGCGTTCGAAGGCCGATATCTCCCCGTCGGGCATGCCGAAGGCTCGGGCTGTCTCCCGCAAGGCAGACTTGCTCCTGAAGCAGTTATGGTTGGCTACCCTGGCTACCCGCTCCGGGCCATAGGCCTTTACCACCGCGTCCAGAATCTCGTCACGCTCGTCCCAGGCGAAATCGATGTCGATGTCCGGCGGATCTTTCCTGCCTGGGTTGAGAAAACGGTCGAAGTAAAGGTCGTGCCGCAGGGGATCGACCTCGGTGATGCCAAGGCAATAGGACACGATGCTGGCGGCGGCGCTGCCCCGGCCGCAGACCCGGGAAGCCCGGCGCACGATATCCCGGACAATAAGAAAGTAATCGCAAAAGCCCTTGGCCGTTATGAGAGACATTTCATAAGCGATGCGCCGTGCCACGGGGCCGTCGCAGCAGCCGTAGCGCCGCAGGGCTCCCTCGCGCACCAGGGTTCCCAAAAGCTCGGCAGCGTCGGGGCGAGGGTTGGCGCCGGGCGATTCCGAGCTGGCGCCGGCTTTTCGCCGGCCGATCACCGCCTTTTCCGGCGCTTTTTCCGCCGTCGCTTCTGCCATCGTTTCCGGCGCCCTTCCCTTTCCGGACAGAAGATCGCCCTGATAGGCGGGAAAATGAAAGCCCTCGAAGGGGTCGCCCAATGCCCCGGCCGCGATGCGGGCATTGTTAGCCGCCGCTTCGGCAAGCCAGGGGTGGAAGGCCGGCCGTAGGGGCCAGGCCGGCGGGGGGGCCCAAGCTGCCGGCAGATTCCAGCCCGCCGAGGAGTCCCGGGCCGAGGAGGAATCCCGGGAAGGCGGAGCGCCGCAGCGAATGTCATGGGGTGATTCCTCCTCCCTCCGCGTCCCGCCGAGCCCGAGGGCTTGATCGGACCAGAGCGCGGCCGCGGGATCGAGTTCTTCTTCCTTCACGTCCCAGTACCCTGCCTTTTTCCCGATTGCCAAGAGAAGTCGCTGGACTTCGCGGTGAGAAGACTCTAAAAAACGAATCTCCGGGCTGGCCGCCGGAGGGATGCCCGTGGCTGCCAGCGCCGTCCAGCGAGACCTGTTGCAGGGAGTGACAAGGCAGAAAAGCCAGGGATCGGGGTTGCCGGGGCCGGGAGCGGACCCGTCGACCTCATCGGCCTTGACGGCCGTGCCGGCCTCACGTTCCCGCGGCGAAACCAGATCGCTTGGCGAGGACGCCTTTAGGCGCTTGAGCGCGGCCAGATCGTCGCTGAGGACAAAAAGATCATGGGCGTATTCGGACCTGAATTCCCGCAGGCCGTCGATGGCGGCGCAGTTTTCGCCCTTTTCCTTGATCTTCTCCCGCCGGCTGGTTACGGCTCCTGATACAGCCACGCTAAAGCCCGGATTGGCCATTGAGGTAAGGGTCCGGGCGAGAAAGGAAAAGCCACGGCCGGTTCGCGCGATGAGCACGAGCCTGCCCGATGCGTCCGCGTATTCAACCCCCGTGATGGGCGTGATCCCTGCCTTTCGGCACGCTTCCGCGAAGATAGGCAGGCCGTGCATGCCGTTGCGGTCCGTGAGGGCCAGGCGAGAGAGTCCAGCGGCCTTCGCGGCCTCGACGAGGGCTTTTGGCCTGGGCACTCCTCGCAAAAAGGAATAGCAGGATTGGACCGCCAGGGGGACCAAGGGAACTGGGGAAGCCGTCGTTGGGGGCGTTGGGGGCGTTGGGGGCGTTGGGGGCGTTATGGGCACGCTAGGCTCCCGCCCGCAGGTCCTGGCCAAGGGAAAGAAAGGCGCAGGGCATTATCGCCGCGAGGCCGTGCCGGGAGTGCACGCGGTCCAGCGCCCCCTGGAGCCGTTCGACCTTGGCGTCCCTGGGCTCGAAGAGGTCGAGCTCCGGGCCCGCCGCGCCGAATTCCGACAGCCTGAGGGTGGCCCGGCGGACCCGCACCCGCCGGACGAACGCGCGGCGGGCCGCCTCCTGGGCCGCTGAAGCCAGCTCGTCGTCCCTATGCAAGGCCCGGGGCAGCCGCAGCGCGGAAAAGCCTTCCTTGCCGTCGGTGAAGTCCAGCCTGACCCCCACTCTCCGAGCGCCCATTCCCTGCTTTCTCGCCTCGAAGCCCAGGGCCGCGACGAGGCGCGCGATGACAAGGCGAAGAAACTCCGGCTCGGCGCTGTCAGGCTCCAGGACCGCCGATTCCTCCAGGGAACGCCGCTCGGGAGCCTGGGGATTCACCGGCGAATCGTCCACGCCCCGGGCGCGAACCACCAGGTCGGGACCCCGGGGCCCTATGGCCCTCGCCTCGAAGGGACGCAAGTCCGCCAGGGCTCCTATCACATCGATGTCCAGAAGGCTGAGCCTGTCCTTGAGCACCGGGCCGACGCCGGGCAAAAGCTCCACCGGCTGGAGTCGCAGTAATTGGCTTTCCTCGTGGGGAGCCAGGGCGACAAAACCGCCTGGCCGAAAGACCCTGGTGGCGACCTTGGTGGAAGTCTTAGTGGAGGCCAGGGCGATGGCGGGGAAAATCCCCTGTCTCGCTACTATTTCCCGGCGCAGGCGCATGGACGCGTCCTGAGGAGGCCCGCTCATCCTCCCCGTGCCCGCGAGATCCAGAAAAAGGTGTCCCCGCCCGCATTTCTCCACCAGGGGAGTAAGCCCCAGGGCGATTTTCCACATCAGGTCGTCGGCCTCGGCGCAGCGGCGGAAATCGGGCTCCGCCACCTTGAGCTCGGGCAGGCTCCGCCGGGCCAAGGACAAAAGCATTCCCCGGCGGATTCCCTCCCGGTGAGCCTGGGGCGAGAGATCCAATACCACGGCCCTGGAGAGCCCCTGATTCGCCACTACGAAAGGACGGCGGCGCAGCGAGCTATCCTTGAGTTCCGCGATAGCCGCCATGAGACCGACGGCGTTTATGTGCAGGATGGTGCCGGCCATCTAGCCCCCTCCCCCTTGGAAAACGATCCGGAGCTTCTGGACCTGGAGAGCCAGGACCTCGAGCCTGGGAATCCAGGAGGCGAACCGCGCTTTAAGCTCGTCCGGCGCCGCCGCGGCGGGGCTGAAACCGTGGAATTTGAGATAGATCAGGGAAGATGTCGCCATATCGAACCTAGGGGGAACGCCGCCGGCGACGTCATTCCTCCCCCCCGGGGACGGAAAATCCATGAGGCAAAGTCCTATATTCTTTTCCCGCAGGGCCTCTATGACCCGCTGGGAGTACCAGGCTGGATTGAACAACGCTATAGCCAGAGGGAGACCCTCCAGATCCTTGACAAGCCTGTCCAGGTGGCGGCGTTCCTTTGCGCCGTAGGCGAAGCCGAGAGGAAAATCGAGCAGGAAGGCGGAAATCACGGGCCCTACGGAGCACAGCGACTCGAACGCTGTCGAGGGTTCGGCGGCCGGGGACTCAGGCGCGGAAGCGGCGG
>CAYVOD010000007.1:39705-40911 GCA_964453055.1 uncultured Treponema sp.
CCGCGTACAAGGCCCGGCATTCCGCCACCGCCGTCCGGTAAGCCGCGGCGGGGCAATCCGGATCGGCGAAGCGCCGCCCCAGGCGCAGGCAGAAATCCCTCACCGGCGCCCCGTCTCGAACCGCCGCTCCCAAGCCGCCGCTCGAGAGAAGAGCGCCGCTCCCCGGACCGGCGGCGAGCGCTTCAAGGGGCAGCTCGACGCTGCGAAAGCCCTCAGCGGGCAGGAAATCTCCCAGGATCCGCCTAAGCGGCGCTATGGGGGCGCCCCAATTCGGCGGCGCCGCGGCCCCGTCCCAAACCGGCTTTGCCGCCGGCCCCCAGCCAGGCGGCGCCGCGCTCGCCTTTATGCCGGCATCTTCCCACGGCAGCGACAGGCCGAAGGAAACATCGATTCCCTCAAGGGAAAGACCCCTACCCATACCTCGAAGTATAACTATACATTTGTTTAGTATCAAGGGCAAAAACGCTACTCTTCTTTCGCAAAACGCAAAGGGCTGTCCCGGATCCCTCCGGGACAGCCCCGCTAAAACGGACCTATTTTCAAAAGCCTATTCCAGTACCGCTCCCTTGTTGCCCGAGGTGGTCACACGGCGGTAGCGCCCGAGGAAGTCGCTTTCCACCGGCTGCACGTAAGGTTTCCAGCCAGCCTTGCGGCGGGCAAGTTCAGCCCCGTCCACGAGAATTTCCAGCTTCTTGGCCGGGATATCTATGCTGATCATGTCGCCTTCGCGCACCAGTGCGATGGGTCCGGCGGCGGCGGCCTCGGGGGAGACGTGGCCGATCGACGCGCCCCTTGAGGCTCCGGAGAACCTGCCGTCGGTTATGAGGGCCACGGTCTTGTCCATGCCCATGCCAGCCAAGGCCGAGGTGGGAGTGAGCATCTCCCGCATGCCCGGGCCCCCCTTGGGCCCTTCGTAGCGAATCACCAGCACGTCGCCATCCAGGATTTTTCGCGCCTTGATCGCGGCGAAAGCGTCTTCCTCGCTGTCGAACACCCGGGCGGGGCCTGTGTGCACGAGCATCTCGGGAGCCACGGCCGATTGCTTGACGACGGCGCCGTCGGGAGCCAGGGAGCCTCTCAAGATGGCGAGGCCTCCCGTGGCGTGGTACGGCCTGTCCAAAGGCCGAATCACCTCTGGATTCCTGACCTGGGCGCCCTTGATGTTTTCCCGCACCGTCTTTCCGGTAACCGTGACGCACTCGCCGT
>CAYVOD010000008.1:0-40488 GCA_964453055.1 uncultured Treponema sp.
GCCCCTCTCTATGGCCTCGTGCGGTACAGGGACCATGCGGCCATGGACGCTGTCGCCTTCGTGGGCACCCTGCGCAAGCACCCCTACGACGCGAACAAATGCCTCCTGCTGGCAGCCGCCAAGGACGCCCCGCGATTGGTCGCCGAAGGCTCGATCATCGAGTTCAGGATCGCTGATGTCCTGGCTGCCGACGAGCTGCCCCTCTCGGTGGACGAGAGAGGGGACGCCAGATCCCTGGTCCGTATATGGGTCAAGCGGGGAGCCCTAGCCCTCCGCTACGAACCCTTCGAGGTGGGCGACACCTTGCTGGGTTCCCGAGACTCGGCCGTCCTTCGCAAGCGTTTCTCAGGCTTCGTGTCGAACAACGCGGAACGCGGCTAGCCTATCCGAACGAAACAGGGAAGCCGCAATGGCTCGGGAAGCCGAATACTGGAAACTCGTCGAAAGGGACAAAATCCAATGCCTACTCTGCCCTCGCCGCTGCCTTATCGCCGAAGGCCGCTGGGGAGAATGCAAGGCTCGGGGCAATAACAACCGGACAATGTCCATTCCCTTTTATGGCCAGGTCTCCTCTCTCGCCATAGACCCGGTGGAAAAAAAACCGCTTCGCCATTTCATGCCCGGCAGCCATACTTTTTCCGCGGGATTCTGGCATTGCACCATGCGCTGTCCCTTCTGCCAAAACTGGGAGATCGCCCATCCGGAATTCTCCCGGGACTTCCGGGAGTCTAGCGCCGCTGTCCTAAGCCAAGGTGAACCAGGTTTCGGCGGCAGCTATCTCGATCCCGAGGCGCTGGTCGACAAGGCCCTGGCCTCAGGCTGTCCTTCGATAAGCTTTACCTATTCCGAACCCTGCCTGCACGTGGAATATCTCCTGGATGCCATGGAAATTGCCAGGAAACGCGGCCTCAAGACAATTCTCGTCACCAACGGCTGCCTTAACCTCGAGCCCGCCCGGCGGCTACTTGAGCTCTGCGACGCGACGAACGTCGACCTAAAATCCGATTCCGCCGAGACCTACAGGGAAAAGCTAGGCGGGGATATCGAGGCCGTCAAGAATTTCATCACGTCGGCGGCCGAATTATGCCATCTCGAAATCACCTCCCTCCTCGTGCCCGGCATTCTGGACAGGCCGGAACAGATCGAGGCGATCGGGCGCTTCATCGCCTCTGTTTCGAGAGACATCCCCCTCCATATAACCCCCTATCATCCGGCCTATCGTTGGCGCGAGCCTATCCTCGGCAGGCGGGAGTCGGAGTCGATCGCCGAGCCCGCTTTCGGGATCCTCGATACAGTTCACCTGGTACTTCCATTTCCCTATTGACATAATTTTCGCTTTTCGGCATTGTAGTCCCTGCCGATTGCACGGTGGGTGTAGCTCAGGTGGTAGAGTGCCAGACTGTGGATCTGGTTGTCGTGGGTTCAAACCCCATCACCCACCCGAGCCCGAATCCTGCACCAGCAATGGGGGAATTGGGTCTGTACCGAATGGGCGTTCGTAGCTCAGCTGGATAGAGCGACGGACTTCGAATCCGTAGGTCGCAGGTTCGATTCCTGTCGGACGCATTTGTTTTTTGGGCCGCTAGCTCAGCTGGCAGAGCAGCAGACTCTTAATCTGCGGGTCGGAGGTTCGAAACCTCCGCGGCTCACGACCTTGACAGCGTGAACGGCGTTCCGCTACCATGCGACGCGTGCGCGAGAGTGGTGGAATGGCAGACACGCTAGACTTAGGATCTAGTGCCTTGCGGCGTGAGGGTTCAAGTCCCTTCTCTCGCAGATTCCCCCTTGGGAAGGCTGCGCGGGGAAGGCGGTTTACAGCGCGGGAATAGCTCAGTGGTAGAGCGCGACCTTGCCAAGGTCGATGTCGCGGGTCCGACTCCCGTTTCCCGCTCTTACAACGTGGCGATTCGGAACCAAGCCGAATCGCCTTTTTTTTGCGCCTGACGGGTATATACTATATATTGTAATCCGCCACGCGTACGATGCCTGCCATTAGGCACGGCAATCCGCCATTCCGAGAGGAACATAATGGTTATCTCCGACAAAAAACTGGAAAAGCTGGAACACTCCAAGGTGAAGCTGACTGCCACCGTCCCCGCGGCCGACGTGAAGATCGTCTATGACGAAATGATGGCCGAATACGTGAAGTCCGTGCGTATCGACGGCTTCAGGAAGGGCCACGTCCCGGTTTCGGTGCTGGAAAGGAAATTCGGCGACAGTCTCAGGCTCGAAGCCATGAGCAGAGTTCTGGAAAAGGCGGTGGACGCCGCCCTGGCGGATGCCGAGGAGAAGCCCCTGGCATACGAAGCCCCTGCCCTCGAGGGCGAGCCCGAATTCGCCGTTGACAAGGATTTTACATTCAGCGTCACCTATGACGTATTCCCCTCCTTCAAGCTTCCCTCGGCCGAGGGAATCGAGCTGGAAGTGCCCAGCGTAGAGATTTCCGACGAGGATATCGCCCAGGAACTGGAGAGGGTAAGGGAACGCAACGCCATCGTCGTTGAAAAGACAGGGGAAGCCGCCCTGGGGGACATCGTTACCGTCGCGTATGCGGAACTGACCGAGGACGGCAAGGAAGTCTCGGGGAGCAAGCGCGAGGATTTCACCTTCGAGTTGGGAAAGGGCCTCAACCTCTATAAGTTCGACGACGAAGTGGTAGGCATGAAGGCCGGCGACTCCAAGACCTTCTCCAAGTCCTATCCTGAGGACTTCGAGTACAAGGACTTGGCGGGCAAAACAGTCAAGCTTTCGGTCTCGCTCTCCAAGGTAAAGCAAAAGGATGTGCCCGCCCTGGACGACGAGCTGGCCCAGGACGTTTCCGAAAAGTACAAAACCCTGGACGACCTGAAAAACGCCGTAAAGGAGCAGCTCCAGACATCCCTTGACAACCGCCTGCGGGAAATCAAGGAAAAGAAACTGGCGGAAAGCCTCCTGGAGCGGACCGGCGTCGACGTGCCGGAATCGATGGTTTCCGCCGAGCTGTCCATGCGCTGGGAATCCCTGAAGCGCGACATGGGCATCGACTCGGACGAAAAAATGGAAAGCATAGCCTTGTATTCGGGCAAGAGCAGGCAGCAGCTCTATGACGAATGGAAACCTGCCGTAACAAAGGCCATCGCCGTCAGGCTGCTTTTGGACAAGCTTGTCGAGAAGAGCGGCCTCGAAATCACCGAGGACGACCTGAACGCCGAATACGCCAAGCAGGCCGAAGGTTCCGCCATGTCCGCGGAGGAAGTTAAGGCAGAATACGAAAAACGGCAGTCAGTGGAATATCTCAAGGAGAGGATGAGGGAGACCCGCTTCTTCGACGGGGTCCTTGCAGCGGCCACGCTCTCCCAGGGCGAGAAAAAAAGCTTTGTGGACTTCATGAGCGCGGCTGAGTAACTTATAGGGGCTCCTTTAGAGGGTGCCCTGGCAAAAAGGGCGCTCTTTAAAAAAGTTTACGTGAGGCAGGCATAGATGCAGGAACAGATGAACAACCTCGTACCGATAGTCATTGAACAGACAGGAATTGGCGAACGTTCATACGATATTTACTCGCGCCTTCTGAAGGACAGGGTAATATTTCTCGACGGAGAGATAAACGATATCACCGCCGATTTGATCGTAGCCCAGCTCCTTTTTCTGGAATCCCAGGACCCCGGGAGAGACATATCGCTGTACATCAACTGCCCAGGCGGCTCGGTGACCGCCGGCCTTTCGATCTACGACACGATCCAATATATCAGGCCGGATGTCCAGACCATTTGCCTGGGACAGGCCTCTTCCATGGCGGCCCTGATTCTGGCCTGCGGCGCCAAGGGCAAGCGATTCGTCCTCCCCTCCTCCCGCATCCTCATTCACCAGCCCTGGGGCAGGACCTCGGGTCAGGCCAGCGACATAAGCCTTCAGGCCAGGGAAATACTGAGGCTTAAAAAAATCACCATCGAGTATTTCGCCAGGCACACCGGCAAGACCGCCGATCAGCTCGGCCAGGATATGGAGCGGGATTTCTACATGGGAGCAAGCGAGGCCCTGGCATACGGCCTAGCGGATAAAATAATGGAGTCGAGAAAACATGGCCAAGACGCGAAAGCCTGAAGGGACCGAACCGGAAGCTTTCTGCTCCTTCTGCGGCAAGAGCAGCGCCTTCGCCAAGAAGATGATAGCCGGACCGGGAGTAAACATCTGCGACGAATGCGTGCAGGTGTGCGGACAGATCCTCAGGGAAGAAGAGCAGAAAATCTCCTCCTCCTTTCTCCAGGAAGTGCCCAAGCCGCAGGCTATCAAGGACTACCTCGATTCCTACGTGGTAGGCCAGGAACACGCCAAGAAGGTGCTTTCCGTCGCGGTATACAACCACTACAAGCGCATCCAACACCGGAACGATCCCAGCCAGGACGTGGAGATAGAAAAGGCGAACGTGCTGCTCATCGGACCTACAGGGACGGGCAAGACCCTTCTGGCCAAAACTCTGGCCAGGAAGCTCAAGGTGCCCTTCGCCATAGCCGACGCCACCACCCTCACCGAGGCAGGCTACGTGGGCGAAGATGTGGAAAACATCCTTCTCAAACTCATCCAGGCCGCAGGCGGGAACATAGAGGCCGCCGAACGGGGAATCATCTATATCGACGAAATAGACAAGATCGCCAGGAAAAGCGAAAACCCCTCCATCACCAGGGATGTCTCGGGCGAAGGGGTGCAGCAGGCTCTCCTTAAGATCATCGAAGGCACCGTCGCCAACGTGCCTCCCCAGGGAGGGCGAAAGCATCCCAACCAGGAATACCTAAAGATCGATACGACGAATATTCTATTCATCTGCGGCGGGGCATTCGTAGGCCTGGACCGGATCATCGAATCGAGGGTGTCCAACCACGCCCTGGGATTCGGAGCCGATATTCGACAGCGCAACGAGAAAAAACTTTCGGAGATTTTTTCCCAGCTCCACCCGGACGACCTGGTGAAGTTCGGGATGATTCCCGAATTCATCGGCCGGCTCCCGATCCACGTGGCCTTGAACGACCTGAGCCGGGACGAGCTTAGGCGCATCATCACCGAGCCCAAGAACGCCGTCCTCAAGCAGTATCAGGCGTCGCTGCGGCTCGACCAGGTCGATCTGGTGTTCGAGAACGACGCCGTGGACGCCATAGCCGACAAGGCTATTGCCCAGAAGACGGGAGCCAGAGGCCTGCGATCCATCGTCGAGGCTATGATGACCGATATCATGTTCGAGCTGCCGGGGCAGAGCAACGCCGCCCGGGTGCTGATCAACAAGGAAGTGGTTGAGGGGAAGATCCCCTGCATAGTAGAATACGGAAAGAAGACAGCCTGACTAGAGGCTTTTGATAGTTAACACCGGGGTGTTGCGCGATCCTTCGTCGAAGGGTCGCGCATCTGAGAAAAGACCCGATGAACCTGATCCGGTTAATACCGGCGGAGGGAGCTTATGTTTTTCCCATCTAATGCCGCACCGCGAAGGCGCGGCGCAATGGCGCCTATGGTCATTTCCTCGCTCATCCTGCTCTGCGCTGGGCTTGCCCTGGCCTCCTGCGGCCCCAAGGAGCCTCAGGCTTTGCAAGTCTGGACTTACGACTCATTCATCTCCGAGTGGGGGCCGGGACCGTCGCTCTCCAAGCTCTTCGAGGAAAAAAGCGGAATCAAGGTGAATTTCGTCTCCAAGGGGGACGGAGGGGCTCTCCTGGCGGCCTTGGTTTCGGCGGGCAAGGAAGCTCAGGCAGACCTGGTGGTAGGCCTGGACAATAACTCGATGGCTAAGGCGCTGGAAACCGGGCTCTTCGCCCAAGTCGGGCTTTCGAACAAGGACGAGCTGCGCGCAGACCTCCTTATCGACCCGAGCCTGAAGCTCATACCCTACGATTTCGGCGATTTCGCGATAATTTGGGACTCGGAATCGGGAGTCAGAGCCCCGACTAGCCTGGAAGACCTGACCGACCCCTATTACGCCAAACGCCTGATTATCATGGATCCTAGGAGCTCGACACCGGGGCTGGGCTTGCTGGCTTGGACTCAGGCCGTTTACGGCCAGGAGTGGCGGGAGTACTGGAGAAGGCTAAAACCCTCGGTGCTGGCGATGACGCCGGGCTGGGATACCGGGTACGGGATTTTCACCAAGGGGGAGGCGCCGCTGGTGTTGAGCTACAGTACCAGCCCGGCCTATCACAAGGCCTATGAGGACAGCGAGCGGTACAAGACGCTGGTCTTCCCAGAGGGACACGCCGCCCAGATAGAGCTCGCGGGAGTCCTGGCCTCCTCGAAGCGTAAAAAGGATGCGGGCAAATTCCTAGATTTCCTGATTTCCCAGGACGCCCAGGCACTCTTGCCTGAAACCCAGTGGATGTACCCGGCCAACGCGGAGACCAAGCTTCCAGAGTCCTTTTCGGTGGTACCCAAGGCGATTCGCACGATCCCCTCGGCCATAGCCGATCCGGAGAAAGACCCGGAGACCGCGGCCGAGATTCTTACCACTGCTGCGGGATGAAGATAAATCTGCGCGAAATGCCGGCGAGCGGCCCGCCCCGCCCGAGGGCCGGGGCCCACCCCCGTGGCCCCGGATCGCGCAGTCCCCTCGCCGCCTACCTCATCGTCGCCCTCACCCTCTATCCAAGCCTGGCTTTTGCCGCCTCGGTATTGCTGGGCGGGGCGGGCGGCGCCGCCGAAGCCTGGCGCGAGCTCCTCGCTGCCTTGAAAGCCCCTTCCACCCTCGCCTCCCTCAGATTCAGCCTCCTCCAGGCAGGAGCCAGCACCATCCTCGCCCTTATCGTAGGTCTTCCCGGAGCTTACTTCGTGGCTAAATACAAGTTCAAAGCCAGGCGATTCTTCCTCTCCCTGGCCGCCGTACCCTTCTGCTTACCTCCAATTCTCGTCATTCTCTCCTTCATCCTCTACTACGGAAAGAACGGCTGGCTCAACGTAGCCCTGGCCCATTTCGGCGCCAAGAGTGCCGCCGGAGGATTTCTCTATTCCTTCGGCGGCCTGGTCTTCATCCATGCCTTCTATAATTTCCCCATAGTGATCCAGAACCTTGGTTCGGTCTGGAGCAGGATGCCCAAAAGCCGGGAAGAGGCCGCCAGGACCCTCGGCGCCAGTCCCCTGACGGCCTTCCTCCGGGGCACCCTTCCCTATCTTCTGCCTGCAATGCTGCAGGCCGCCAGCCTTATCTTTCTTTTCTGCTTCTTCAGCTTCACCATCGTCCTTGTATTCGGCGGCATGTCCGGCTCAACCCTCGAGGTGGGCATATACCGCGCCTTACGCTTCACCCAGGATCCTCCCAAAGCCCTCGCTTTTGCCCTGTTGCAGACCCTGACCGCGATTGGAGTAGTCTGGGCGTTCTCTCATTTTGACGGAAGAATCAATTCAGGCAAGGGTTTTGGCGCTGCGCAAGAACGGAAAAGGCCCGGATTCGTCGCAGGCTGCTTAATATTTCTCTATAGCTCGGCGGTATTTATCTTCTTCCTCGGCCCCCTTGCCTCACTGGCCGTCGAAGCCTTTACCGTCCGAAGTTCCATGGCGGGCAAGGCCGTCCTCGGGTTAGAAAACTTCAGAAGACTTCTGGCAAGTCCCGCCGGATCATTCCTCGGCTCGCCCCTCCTGGGCGCCTTGGCTCAAAGCCTTCTGTTGAGCGGCACCGCCGCCTTGGCTGCCAGCGCCCTCGGCCTTATCGTAGCCTCCGGACGTCCCAGGCCCTGGGTCAGCGCCCTTCCCCTAGCCCTCTCCCCCGCCCTCATCTCTGCAGGCTGGTCCGGCCTGCTTAAGCTGAGCCCTGAGTTACTGATCCTAATCGGCCAGACCGCCATAGCCTGGCCCTTTGTAGCCCGGTCCCTGGAGGCGGCGATGAGTTCTCTGGACAAAAGCAAGAACGAAGCCGCCCGGACCCTGGGCGCGAGTCCCGGACAAGCTCTGCTCCGCGTGGACATCCCAGCCATGGCTCCCTCAGTGGCGGCCGCATCGGCTTTTGCCTTCTCCTTGACCATGGGCGATGCCAACATACCCCTCTTGGTCGGCGGAAGCCGAGAGACCCTTCCGCTCCTCCTTTATAGATTGACTTCCTCATACCGATTCAGCGAAGCCTGCGCGGTGGGAATAGTGCTGGCGGCCTTCACGAGCATCGCCTTTTTCCTCAAGGAGGGGCGCGGTGAATTATCTTGAAATAAAGGATTTGCGACTTTCCAGGGGCGATTTCGACCTGGAAATTTCACTCACCCTGGATCGAGGCATGACAGGGGTGATTCTAGGACCCTCAGGCTGCGGCAAAACAAGCCTCCTGCGCTGCGTCGCCGGCCTCGAGCGTCCCCAGTCGGGCGCCATTTGTGTCAACGGTATCGATATCGGCGGATTGGCGCCGGAAAAGCGCAAGTTGGGATTTGTTTTCCAGGATCTCGCCCTTTTCGACCACCTGGACGGCAGGGGCAACCTGGAATTCGGCCTAAGGCTGGCGGGAGAAGGCAAGGAAAGGCGGAGAGCGATTTCCTCCGCTTTGGCGGATACGCTGAAAATATCCTCTCTTCTGGACAGGAAGCCTGGGACAATGTCCGGCGGAGAAAAGCAGCGCCTTGCCTTTGCCAGAGCCCTCGCCACGAAACCCGAAATACTTCTTCTGGACGAACCCCTCTCTTCCCTGGACGCTCCGCTGCGGAAGGAGCTGAGGCGTTACCTGAGGACAATGCTGAGGCAGGAGGGCATCACCGCCCTCCATGTGACCCACGACGTAGAGGAAGCCGTGGATCTTGGAGACCGCATATTTCTCCTGAACAGGGGCATGCTCGTCGCCGAGGGGAGCCCTTCCGGGGTACTCAAAAACCCACCCGACGCTTGGTGCGCGAATTTTCTAGGCCTCGGGCCAACCCTTCCGGTCCGAAAATCCTTCCATGGGCGGCAGTCCCTTATGTATGAGACCCCATACGGAACATTTTCTATTCCCGGCAGAATCTCAGTATCCGAGAGTGATTGGAACTCCGACAACGTATTCTATTTCATACCATCTGAAGCCATAGAATCGACGTATAAATCGTCCTGCGAGAATTCAGGATCAAATTCGAATCCCGACATGCTGTTCGGCATAATAGAGAAGGTCTCCGAAAAAAACGGAATTTACCATACGAGGCTTCGCCTTGGGCCGAAAGAGGACGATGCTTCCCCAACTCTCGAACCACGCAATAGGAACGAAGAACTATACATCGAATTCGACAGCATAGACTGTCTCGGCTTGAAGGAAGGCGAAGCCTGCCGCTTCAGGGTTCGTCCCGAATCCTGCGCCCTCCTGCCCGGCTCGGCGAAAAAACCCCTTTAGGCCTTTATCATCCCGGCGATTATATCGGCGGAAGTCCGGGCATCCTGGCCTTCTTTCCATCGATAGCGGTACCGGCTCGCTGACTCGTATAATTTTTCTCTCTTTAAGAACAGGGCGGCCGCCGTTTCCGCATAATCATCCTGGGCGAGGAGCGGTCTGTCTTCCCGTTCCAGCTCAAGGCGCCTGAGCAGCTCGGCCAAAGGCACATCGATCCAGACCGAGAGGAAGCTCTCCCTGAGCAGACTTCGGTTCTTTTCGGACAGGACGATGCCGCCGCCGCAGGAAAGCACGCAGGCGCCGGGCATTCGCGCCAGTTCAATCAGAATACCTTGTTCCATTTCCCTAAAAGCGGTCTCGCCGCTGCTGCCGAATATCGCACTGACGCTCTTGGATTCCCTTTTCTCGATCAGCCGGTCAAGGTCGAGATAAGTTATCCCGAGCCGCTCGGCCAGGAAGGGCCCGATGCTGGTCTTGCCGCAGGCCATGAAACCCAAAAGCGCGATTTTAGCTTTAAACTGCCCTGGAACAGGGGACTCAGGTAAGGATTTCACGAATCAGCCTCTCCCAATTGCCCGATAAAATCTTGGCGACGTTTTCTTCGCCGTAGCCCCGATCCTCCAGGCCCTGGGCGAGCAGTGAGAATTCCGATGCGTCGGCGATGACATGGAAACCCTTGTCGGCATAACCGTCAAAATCCGAGCCTATGCCAACGGCCTCCACGCCTCCCACCCTTACCATATGATCGATATGGTCGAGAAAGTCACCGAAACAGCCTCCAGAAGGATCCTTGCGGATAAAATCCGGAACCATTACGGCGCCCACCACGCCGCCTGCGTTGGCGACTCGCCGGATCTGCTCGTCGGTCAGGTTGCGCGGAAAAGGACTGAGCGCGCGCGCGTTGGAGTGGGAAGCGATGAACGGTCGCCTGGCGACCGCCGCGAGATCCCAGAAAGCCTGGTCCGAAAGGTGGGAGGCATCGACGATCATGCCCAAGTTCTCCATTGCTTCGACCAGTTCCAGGCCCAGGGGGCTCAGGCCATCCTTGCCCTCGGCCCTCACGCCCCGGCCGAAGGCGTTCCGCCGGTTCCAGGTGAGGCCGGCGGCGCGAATGCCGCGATCATAGAAATACTGCAGGTTATCGAGATTTCCTTCCAAGGCCTCGGCTCCCTCCAAGGAGAGCAAGGCGGCCACGCCCTGGCCTTGAAGCGCTTTATCCAGGTCCGCAACCTCGAGAAGCGGGAAAAGACTTCCCTTGGATCGCTCGCCGAGGGCGTCGAACTCGTCCAGAAGACTACAGGCCCTCTTCTTGGCCTGAGCCAGCTCAGAATCCTCGACGAAAATGGCGAAGAATTGACATCGCACTCCCCCCTCCAGGAGTTTTGGCAGATCGACGTAGGATTTTTCGTTTCGCTTGAAAAAATCGAGGCGCCCTTGGGTTCCTGCGACGCCGTTGGATCCCGACACGCTCAGGAGCGTGTCGCAGTGCGCGTCGATCACGTCGTACCCCCTACGCATCTTTCCCCTCCTTGATACGCGCGATCTCGTCCCGCAACGTCGCGGCCTCCTCGAATTCCAGATTCTTGGCGTGCTCGAGCATGCGCTGCTCCAATGCCTTGACCAAGGATTTTCTCTGCTCCGGCACCAGGAGATTATGGGTCTTCTTCAGCATGGCAAGCTCGTCCAGGGTGGCGTCTACCCGCTCTTCCCTGTGCCGTTCCAGAATGTCCTGAACCGATTTCTTGATCGTGGTCGGCGTTATGCCGTGTTCCTCGTTGTATGCCAGCTGCACGGCCCTTCTCCGGTTGGTTTCCTCTATGGCCGTCTTCATGGCATCGCTCTCGCGGTCGGCGTACATGACGACGAGGCCGGCGGCGTTCCTCGCCGCCCTGCCGATGATCTGTATAAGGCTCGTAGCGGAACGCAGGAATCCGATTTTATCAGCGTCCAGTATGGCTATGAAGGACACCTCGGGCAGGTCTATGCCCTCCCGCAGCAGGTTTATGCCCACCAGCACGTCAAACTGGCCGGAACGCAACTGGGTTAGGATCTCGACCCGCTCTATGGTTTCAACTTCCGAGTGGATGTAGCGGACCTTGAGCCCCAAGCCTGCGAGGTAATCGCTCAGCTCCTCTGCCATTTTCTTGGTGAGGGTGATTATGAGGCTGCGTTCGCCGCGATCGGCTCGCTCCCGCACCCTCGCGTAGATATCTTCCATCTGCCCTTCGGTGGGCTTGACCAGGATTTCCGGATCCACGAGGCCTGTAGGCCGGATCAGCTGTTCGGCGACCACCGAGGAACGGCCCATTTCGACCTTGCCCGGGGTCGCCGATACATAAATAGTTGTCCCCACCATGGACTCGAATTCCTCGATGGTAAGGGGGCGGTTATCCAGGGCGCAGGGCAGGCGAAATCCGTAATCCACCAGGGAGGTCTTCCGGCTTCTGTCGCCGGCGTACATAGCCCCGATCTGGGAGAGAGTGACATGGGATTCGTCGATAAAAGTCACGAAGTCCTTGGGGAAATAATCGATCAGGACGCCCGGCCGCTCGCCCGGCTTTCTGCCCGCCAGGGGAGAAGAATAGTTCTCGATGCCCGAGCAGTAGCCCATTTCCTGTAGCATCTCTATATCGTATTCCGTCCTGGATTTGATCCGCTGGGCTTCCAGCAATTTGTTCCGAGACAGGAAATTCTCGTATTGCGCTTCGAGTTCGGCCTTGATCCTGTCCAGGGCACGGTGCACCATATCCTCGGGCATGACAAAGTGCTTGGCCGGATAAATCACCGCTTCTTCCAGGTCGTCACCGGCGATGCCCGTCAGGGGATCGAACTTCCGTATCCGCGCCACCACATCGAAATCCAGCTCTATCCTGTACGCTTCTTCCGCATAGGCCGGATATATCTCGATGATATCGCCCCGGATCCTGAAGCGTCCCCGCTCCAGAATGGCGTCGTTCCGTTCGTACTGAAGCGAAATGAGGTTTCGCTTGAGCGTTTCAAGGTCCGCCGGATTTCCCTTGTCAAGGTAAATCCGCATATCCCTGTACAGGTCGGGCGATCCGAGGCCATAGATGCAGGATACGGTGGCCACTATGACCACATCCCTGCGCTCCATGAGGGCGGCAGTCGCCGAAAGCCTCATCCTCTCTATTTCCTCGTTGATGCTCGAGTCCTTTTCGATATAAAGATCCTTGGAAGGGACATACGCTTCAGGCTGATAATAATCATAGTAGGATACGAAATACTCGACGGCGTTCTCCGGGAAAAAGCCCTTGAATTCCCTATAAAGCTGGGCCGAAAGAGTCTTGTTGTGGGAGATTATGAGCGCCGGTTTCTGCAGCCGCTCTATCACCTTGGCCATGGTGAAGGTCTTGCCCGATCCCGTGACTCCTTTCAAGGTCAGGAACTTTCCCCCCGCCTCCGCGCCCCGGACCAAGCTATCCACAGCCCTTCCCTGATCCCCCGACAGTTCGAAGGGGGCTATCACCTTGAATGCTTTCATGCTTACCTTTTAAGCCTTCGGCCGAAGGCGGCCGCCGTGTTCGAATTCTCCGATTATGCCTGTCGTCAACGTTCCTGGCTCTGTTCGGAAAGCTGCACCGTAACTCTCATCTTCTTGGCTCCGCGATAATACTCTACCTCTACGCTCTCGCCCGGCTTATTGTCCTCCAGTGCCGTGTAGAGATCGGCGATGCTCCCCACCGGCTGCTTATCCACGCTGACGATTATATCCCCGCCAACCTTGAAGGTGGACTGCCCGTAGCGCACAGCCTGGGAGCCTCCCCTCAAGCCTGCCTTGGCGGCGTTGCTGCCATCCCTAAGGACGGAGATAAGAAGCCCTTTTTCCACGGGCGAGGCCTGGCCGCTCTGGGCGAGATAGCTGAACAGGGCGGGGAAGAGCTGTATCGCTTCCATGTCTATCCAGCCCCGGCGCACCCTGCCCTCCTTTATGAGCTCCGGCACGATGCGTACCGCTTTGTCCACGGGAATCGCGAAGCCAATGCCCACCGAGCCCCCTGAGGTGGAATAGATCATCGTGTTGATGCCGATCATCTGGCCCGCGGCGTTGAAAAGCGGTCCCCCGGAGTTTCCTGGATTGATCGAGGCGTCGGTCTGGATCATGTCCTGGAGCACCGTTTTGTCATCTTTCTGGATCGGCCGTCCCAGCCCTGATATTATGCCCTGGGTGAGAGTCCTTTCAAGACCGAAGGGATTCCCTATGGCCAACACCTTCTGGCCTACCTTCAACCCCTTGGACGAACCCAGGCTGATAGGCTTGAGATCCAACCCGGCCTTTGGCTGGAACTTTATGACCGCCAGGTCGTTCTGCGGATCGGTGCCCACGACGCTGGCTTCGTACTGGCTTCCGTCGGCCAAGTTTACGAAAAGTTTGTAGGCTCCTTCTATGACGTGGTAGTTAGTGAGAACGTAGCCTCTGGAATCGATAATCGAGCCTGAGCCTGAACCGCCGCTCTGGGGGACTGGCTCGAGAAACCAGTTGATATTGACCACTTCGGTTGTGATGTTCACCACCGATTCGTTGAAACGTTCGTAAACGCTGATAGTCTCCCGTTCGTCGGCATTATAACCCTGGGCCGAAGCGGTCGGCATCCCGAACGGCGCGTTCTGCCCCTCGGCGGTTCCTCCGGCCAGGACGTCGCCGGAGGCCGCGCCAGGGGGCTGAGCCGATGATTGATCCGCGCCCCCTGCGGATTGGGCGACGCTTGTAGCATCGGTAGAAGCAGGCTGCGCCGAAGACGGCTTGAACGCCAGGTAGCCGAGACCGAAGGCCGCAGAAGCGACAAGAAGGGATATGGCCGCTATCATTACAGCGACCTGACGATGGGAATATAGTTTCACGTTTCACCCCCGAAGCTGAATTTCAGAAGAACCGCAGGACCCCTGCCGCTTTTTCCTCGGCCCGGGCGAGCATAAAGATATAATCTGAAAGCCTGTTCACCAGGCGCATAAGGTCGGCTGAAACAGGTTCTTTTCGAGAAAGCGCCACGATCCTGCGTTCGGCCCTGCGCAGGACCGTCCTCGCCACGTCCAGGGCGGCCGAGCCCTGGGTCATGCCGGGGAGGACGAAACCGGTAAGCAGTATCCGCTCCTCCAGGGCATGAATTTTAGAGGAAATCTTCTCCTCATCGACGCCCTGGACAGGTCGATCGAAGGGCTTTGCCTTGGACGCCAGCTCGCCGGCGATCCTGAAGCAGAGGCGCTGGACATCCTCAATGGCGAAGAGCACTTCGTCCTGCAGGCAAAGATGCCTGGCGACTCCGAGGCTTGAGGAGAACTCGTCGATAGTCCCGTACGCCTCAACTCTCAGATCGTCCTTTCCCACGCGCTCTTCGGACCAGAGGCCCGTATCGCCTTGATCTCCGGTTTTAGTGACGATACTCATGGAAACAATGTACTACCCTATCCGCATCGGCATCAAGTTGACACTCCAGATCGATCGTGCTACCGTAGCTCCCGATATTATCCTTTGTTTTATCATAAAAGGAAGACTATGGCATCTTTACGGAATACCCCCGAAACCGGAGCGACGAACAAGGCCGATCAAAAAAATGCGCCCAAGCGCGGCATAAAAAATCCCTTTATCTACGCCGGCACGATCGTGATTCTTGTCATCACCATCGTCGCCTTCGTTTTCATACCTTCCATGGGGGGCGTAAGCTCTTCGGGCTCTAAGCTCAGCTTCGGAACCTGGGACGGCAAACCCATTAGCTACGAGTCCGGTTCCTACTTCGCCACACAAGTAGCCCAGATAAACGATTATCTCAGGCAGCAGGGCATGTCGGAAGAGAATTTCCAGCTCTACGCGTACCAAGTCTGGAACCTGGCCTTCCAGAGCGCGGCGGTCAGAACCGCCATACTTGATACGGTTAAATCCAGCGGATTCAAGGTGACGGAAGCGGGGATAGACGAAACCATCGCGGCAGACGCTAACTTCCAGGAAAATGGCGTATTCTCCATCGAAAAATACAACGCCCTTCCCAAATCGGAGCAGCTGAGCCTTCGCAAGACCACGGAGGAAGATCTGTATATCCGCCGCTATTACGAAGACCTGTACAGCTCCGCTCCGAGCACCGCCGAGATAGAGTTCGTGGCTTCGATGATAAAGCCCCAGCGTTCTATCTCCTACGCGAGTCTCGCGCTCAACGAATATCCTAAGGAAAACATCGTCGCCTGGGGCAAGGAGAACGCCGATCTTTTCAAGTCGCTGAAGCTCTCCCGCGTAACGCTTACGAGCTCCGAGTCCGACGCCAAGAAGGTGCTCCAGCAGGTTACAGAAAACAAGCTATCGTTCGAGGACGCGGCCAAGAGCCACTCCCAGGATTCCTACGCGGACAAGGGCGGCGACGCGGGCAGCGTCTTCTATTATTCCTTCGAGGAAGGATTCCTCAACGCCTCGGACGCCAAGGAAGTGGCCGCGCTGGCCAAGGGCGAGATATCCAAGGTTTACAAGGTCGCCGACAAAGCCTGGGCCTTCTTCAGGATCGACGAAGCCCTCTCAGATCCCGACTTTGGCTCCGAGACCACCTTGGGCGAAATCGAAGCCTACCTCATCGAAAAAGAAAGAGGAACTCTTGAAAGCTGGGCGATCGCCAAGGCCAACAACCTGCTCGGCTCGGCCGCCACCGAAGGTTTCGAGAAGAGCGTCAAGAAGGCCGGTCTCCAGGTCGGCGAAGCCGGCCCCTTTATTCTCAATCTCGGCAACCCGACGTTTTATGCCTACAACCAGCAGATCCCCCTGCTTCAGACGCCTTTCAGCAGCCAGGACTTCGTGATCCAGTCCGCCGAAAAGGACGAAGGCTTCATGAACGAACTGTTCACCCGCAAAAAGGGCGAACTTTCCCGTCCTCTCGTGGTCGGCGACTCGGTCGTCGTATTCAAGGTAACCAACGATGCCGATGGCTCGGATGACGAAAGCGCGATGGTTCAGTATATGTATCCTTATTTCTATCAAGGCTCGCTTGACGGTAACGCCAGGGCGGCCTTCCTGAAAAGCCCTAAATTCAAGGATGATTTTACCGCCACCTTCTTCAAGGTTTTCCAGACTTCGTCCAATACGGAAAGTCAGGCTAGTCAGGAGCCGAGTCCGACCACCGGGACCGAGGCTGCACCGGCGACCAACTGATCGGGAGCTCCAAAGCGGCCATCGCATAAAGGTATTGCGAGGCAAGGCCGCCGGAACCTCGGTTCCGGCGGCCTTGCCATTTTTCCAGCACAAAGGCGGGGCTTCGCGCGCTTCAAGCGGCAAGCCTCGCTAGGATTCTGCTTGCCGCGGTCGTCCTCGCCTAATCCTCGTCGTCGTCGGTGCGAAGCACGGCCAGGAAGGCGTCCTGGCCGAGCTCGATGTTGCCCACCATCTTCATCCGCTTCTTGCCTTCCTTCTGCTTCTCCAGGAGCTTGCGCTTCCGGGTGATGTCGCCTCCGTAGCACTTGGCCAGCACGTCCTTGCGCACTGGGTTCACCGTCTCCCGGGCTATGATCTGGCCGCCGATGGCCCCCTGTATGGCAACCTTGTACTGCTGCCGGGGTATGTTGCGCTGCAGTCGCTCGCAGACCCTCCGTGCCCTGTCGTAGGCGCCCTGGCGGTAGACCAGCATCGAGAGGGCGTCCACGGGATCGCCGTTGATGAGAAAGTCGAGCTTGGAGAGCTCCGTGGGCCTGTAGTCTATCACGTCATAATCGAAGCTGGCGTAGCCCCGGCTTGTGGACTTGAGCTTGTCGTAGAAATCGAAGAGCACTTCGGCCAAGGGCATTTCGAATATCAGCTCCACCCTCTTCTCGTCCAGGTGGATGAAGGATTTCTGCTCTCCCCGCTTGCCCACGCAGAGGGTGATGAGGTTTCCGATATAGGTAGTAGGCGTGATGATCTCCGCCCTGATGTATGGTTCTTCCGCGGTCTCTATTCGGGAGGGATCGGGATATTGGCTGGGATTGTCCACGAATATGGTATCGCCGCTTTGCAAAACCAGTTTGTAGCGGACCGAGGGAGCGGTCATGATGATGGATTGGTTGAATTCCCGTTCAAGCCTCTCCTGGATGATTTCCAGGTGGAGGAGGCCCAGGAATCCGCAGCGGAAGCCGAAGCCCAAAGCCAGGGAACTGTCCTTTTCGCAGACCAGGGAGGCGTCGTTGAGCATGAGTCGCTCGATGCTGTCCTTCAAGTCCTCGTAATCCGCCGAATCCATCGGATAAATGGAACTGAAGACCACGGGCTTTATTTCCTTGAATCCCGGAAGAGGCTTGTCGCAGGGTTTGTCGACCTCGGTAATCGTGTCCCCCACCCTGACGTCTCGCACGGCCTTGATGCCGGCTGTGCAGTAACCCACCTCGCCCGCCGCCAGCATGTCCGTGTCGGAGGAACGGTCGATCTTGAAAAGGCTCACCTCCTCGATCTCGTGGATGGCTCCGCTGGACATGAAGAGAATCTGCATTCCCTTCTTCATGGTTCCGTTGATAACCCTCACGTGGACGATGGCGCCCTTGTAGGCGTCGTAGTGGGAGTCGAAGATGAGTGCCTGCAGGGGGGCTGAAGATGAACCTTTGGGCGCGGGAAAACGGCGAACTATGGCCTCGAAAAGCTCGTCGATGCCTATGCCCATCTTGGCCGAGACGGCGAGGGCCGCTTCTCCGTCAAGCCCCAGGTCCTTGTCGATCTGCTTCCGCACCGATTCGACGTCGGCGGCGGGCATGTCTATCTTGTTGATCACAGGAAGTATCTCGAGATCGTGCTCGAGCGCCATGTACATGTTGGACAGGGTCTGGGCCTGAACTCCCTGTGTCGCGTCAATGACGAGGATGGCTCCCTCGCATGAGGAAATAGCCCTGGAGACCTCGTAGGAAAAGTCCACGTGGCCTGGGGTGTCTACCAGGTTGAGGGTATAGGTTTTTCCGTCAGCCGCGGCATACGGAAGGGTTATCGCCTGGCTTTTTATGGTGATACCCCTTTCCCTCTCGATGTCCATATTGTCCAGCATCTGGCTTTGCATCTTCCTCGCGTCCACCAGCTGTGCTTTCTCGATGAATCGATCGGCCAGGGTGGACTTGCCGTGGTCTATATGGGCGATGATGCAAAAATTCCTGATGAGATCCTTGTCGTGCATTGGCGTATTCTACAGGAAAGCCCCCTTATGCGCAATTGCGCGAGCTTGCCGTGACAGGTATAGTAGCCCCATGTTCGAAGGTTTCAAGAGTCTTCCGCGCAACGCCAAGGCTTGCATCGCCACCGAGCCCCTCTGGGCTCTCTTCGCGCCAACCACGATCTACTTCATGCCTCTGTTTCAGAAACAGCTGGGCTTGTCGGAACTGCAGATGGGCAGCCTCAACTCCATCAATATAGCGGCGGGGCTCGTCTTCTACCTCTTCGCCGCCCCCTTGACCAACAAGCTCGGGCGCCGTACGACCAGCTTCATATTCGACTTCGCCGCATGGACCGTGCCGATGCTCTTATGGGCGATGGCGCGTTCCTACCTCTGGTTCCTCTTCGCGACAGTTTTCAACGCCGTTGTCCGAATCATATACGTTTCCTGGAACCTCCTTCTCTCGGAGGACGCCAGCGAAGCCCAGCGTCCTGCCATATTCGGCTATATCAACGCGATCGGTTCACTCGGCGGGATCACTACCCTGGCGGGGGGGCTTCTCATACAGAAATACGGGGTCGAACCGGCCATGCGCGGACTTTTCTGGGGCGGAGCCGCCTCTATCAGCGCCCTTTTCATCATCCGCTACATTTACAGCAGGGAAACCAAGGTAGGCGAATTCATGATGGCCAAGACGAAGGGGGAAAGCCTCTTGCGCCTAGTCGCGCGGCAGCTGCCCGGCGCGCTTGAGGCGATGAAGGAACCATTTTTTCGAAGGATGACGGGCATCTACTTTATCGGCAATGCCATTCTCTCCATCGACTTTTTCAGGGTGCTCTACCTCAAGGATGTAAAAGCCCTCTCGCCACTTACCGTATCCCTGCTCCCCGCCCTGGGCGCCGCCCTCTCCTTCGTCGTATTCTTCGTCATACTGCCTAGCCGCAAGGGGCGGAAGGACAAAAAAAGCCTGGCCTTCGCCTTCCTGGCCTGCCTGGCAGCCCAGCTGTTGTTCATGCTCATGCCCAAGGGCTCGGCGGCGGCCGCCATACTGATATTTCCCGCCCTCCAAGCCTCGGTTGCGCTTTTTCAGACTTTCAGGGACACAGTCTTCATGAACGGTACCGAGGCGGAGCTTAAAAGCGACCGGTTCAGCCTCATCCAGATCCTCATGATGTTCCTGAGCATCCCCATGGGCGCTCTCGCCGGCTTTCTGTACTCCCTGGACCCTCGCCTGCCCTTCGCGCTGGCTTCCGCCCTTTACCTGGCGGGGTTTATTCTCGCCCGAAGCGTTCAAAGGCTTAGCGAAAGCTCATGAAAAGCATCGAGGGATTTCTTGCCGACACCCCCGTCGAAGCCTCAAGGCTGCGGTTCTTTCCTTCCCGGGGAGGACGCGAGGGCGGCGACTATGTTCTTTTCTGGATGCAGAAATCCCAGCGCAGCCTGGACAATCCAGCCCTGGACCTGGCCATGCATCTAGCCAATCATCTTAGTCTTCCGCTTCTCTGCGTCTTCGTCCTCTGCGATTACCCTGGAGCCCAGGCTCCCCACTATCGCTTCATGCTTGAGGGGCTCAAACGCTGCGCCGAGGACCTGCGATCCAGGGGCGCCGGCTTTGAGCTATTAAAAGGAGAGCCCGCTGACCAGGTCCTCGCCATGTCCCGGCAAGCCACGGTCCTGGTGGCCGACGAGGGGAAGCTTGCCTTCGAACGCCGATGGAGGGAAGAAATCGCCGCCAGCCCGGACAGGCCCGACATGGTTATCGTGGAAACCGAGTCCGTGGTGCCGCCCTCGGCTGTCAGCGACCATCTTGAGTGGTCGGCCGCCACCATCCGAAGGAAAATTTCATCCCAGCTGCCATTTTACCTTTCCAGGGAAAGTTCCAACGCAGAATGCTGCGGCAAGGTTTTCACGGGCAGGATAGGTGATGATTCTCTTTTCGATGAACTTCCCGCCGGGACGCCCCTGGGCTATGGAGTCCCGGCAACGAAGGCTGCGCGATCGCGGCGGAGACCAGGCGCCCTCCTCTCTCTCCAGAGAGTCGGCCTTTGCCCAGGGCAGCATGCCGCCCTGGGGCGCTTCGACGAGTTTCTAGGATCAGGAGGATTGTCGCGATACGAGCAATGGCGCAACGACCCCAACGCAAAGGCTTCCAGCGGGATGAGCGCGTACCTGCACTTCGGGCAGGTTTCGCCGGTAAGACTGACGAAAAAAGCGCTCGAGCAGTCGCCATCGGAGGCTCAGGCCTATGTCGAGCAACTGGTAGTGCGGAGGGAATTAGCCCTGAACTATGTCCTTTATAACCCTAGCTACCTCGATTACGAATCCGCGGCGCCCGACTGGGCGCGGCGGAGCCTCGCTTCTCGCAGGCTCCCGACGAGGGCGTACAGCGACGCCGAGCTTGAAGAGGCTCGCACCGAGGATCCCTACTGGAACGCCGCCCAACAGGAGCTGGTTTTAAGCGGGACGATCCACAATTACATGAGAATGTACTGGGGAAAACAACTGCTGCGCTGGTTTTCGAATCCGGCCGTGGCTTTCGGCATCGCCGTGCGGATCAACGACAGCTACTCCTTGGACGGCAGGGATCCCAACGGCTACGCCGGGATCGCCTGGTGCTTCGGTCGCCACGACCGTCCCTGGCCTGAGCGACAAGGCTTCGGCAGCGTACGATCGATGATGGCCTCGGGCTTGAGAAAAAAATTCGACGCCGACCGCTATGCCCACGAAATGGATTGCCTATATACTTCAAGGATGAAGGAGACTCTATGAACCTCAACGAATTGGATTACGAAGTGGTAGATGGATCCCGCCACGATCATGAGGTGGTGGTCTACGCCCTTTCCACCTGCGGTTTCTGCAAGCGGGCTATCTCCTTTCTAAAGGATAAGGACTACGCGTTCCGCTTCATTCACCTTGACCTAATTCCCATTGAGAAAAAAAACGAAGTCAAGCAAGTGCTGAGAGAACGCTTCAAGGAAAATCCCGCCTTCCCCTTCGCCGTGATCGACGACAGCCAGCACCTGATTGGTTTCATCCAGCCCGACTGGGAAAAAACCCTGGGACTCTAGGCGACAAATGAGCGAAAAAACCAAGGAACAAACCAGGCTATTCACTCGGATGGTTGCGGAAAAACAGGGATGGAAGCTCAATCCCGATCCCGCCTTCTACGAGGATCTCGTGGAAGGACTGACGAACAACTATAACCGTTACGGCTATTTCCTGTGCCCCTGCAGGGACAGCGACGGATCCCGGGCTGCGGATAAAAATTCCATCTGCCCCTGCATCTGGTCCTGGCAGGACATCAAGGATCACGGAAATTGCTTCTGCGCTCTTTATATCTCCCAAAGCTTGGCGGCCTCGGGCAAGCAGCCTTCGTCCATACCCGACCGACGTTACGAAGCGTGAGCGAAAAAAACTCCTTATACCTGGATTGGGCGGCAACAAGCCCGCCTGATGCAAAAATTCTCGAGGAATGCCTGTCGCTTTCTTGCGAATCGTTCGGGAATCCCTCCAGTGCTCACGAAAAAGGAAAGGAAGCCCGGTCGCTCCTGGAAGATGCGAGAGAATCCTTCGCCAATTCGCTGGAATCCGCGAACGGATCGGGATCCGCCACTCGGAAGAAAAAAGCCGTCGGAAGAATAGTCTTTACGGGCTCCGGCACCGAAGCGGATCAAATACCCCTGCTCTCGGTGCTGCGACTCGCCTTGTCCAAGCCCGGCGGCGCGCAGGGCTGCCATATCGTCGTCTCCGCTATAGAACATCCAGCGGTGTTCGCCCAGGCGAAAACGCTGGAAAGACTTGGAATTAAGCTCACGGTGGTCAATCCCGGCGCAGATGGACGAATATCGCCGGAAAAGATCAGGGAGGCGCTTCGGCCGACAACAAAGCTCGTAGCCGTGATGGCCGTCAACAACGAAACCGGAGCCGTCCAGAATATCCAGGATATAGGCTTGGCGATCAGGGAAGCCCAGAGCCACCAGGGTATCGGAGATATCATCTTCCATGTCGACGCAGTCCAGGCTTTAGGGAAGCTGCCCTTTTCGCCCGCCCCCGCCTTCATGGACAGCGCCGCGTTTTCGGCCCATAAAATCGGCGGCCCCAGGGGCGTCGGAGCCTTATGGGTATCGAAAGGGCTGGAGGTCCTTGGAAGCGGCGGAGGCCAGGAGGGAGGACTGCGCTCGGGCACGGAGAACCTTTTCGGAGCCTTGGCATTCGCTCGCTGCGCAGCCAAAGCCGCAAGCGACCTGGGCGACAGGATCGCCAGCGCCAGGAATCTCGAAGCTTTGCTGATCGAAGGCATAAGGCGAATCCCCGGCGCGCTAATCCTGCCCGAATGCAGGAAACTCGGAGACGAAGCTTTCAGCCCTTGGATCGTCAACGCTGCATTCCCTGGGCTAGGGGGGGAGGTTCTGGCTAGGGCTCTCTCGGATGAGGGCATAGCCGTTTCGACAGGTTCTGCCTGTTCCCACCTGGAGCGCAAGCGCGACCACAGAATACTGGATTCGATGGGTATCCCGGTGAATCAATCTTTTTCTTCGATCCGGGTTTCCATCGGGCACGCGAACAGGACAAGCGATATCGAGCGATTTCTCTCCACGACCGCAGACTTGTATCGACGGCTTAAAACCTGATACAACGAGCCATGGATATCCTCTATCTTATCAAGCCCGGGGAGATTCTCCTCAAGAAGGAAAATCAGCGGGAATTTACCCGAAGGCTCATCAAGGAGCTTAAAACCAGGCTTAGCCCCGTACAAGTGCGGATCGAAGAATTTCCCGGCCGTTTTTTCCTCTTCGCCGACGAGACCGACGCCAAGCGATGCGAATTCGTACTATCCCGCTGCCCGGGTCTCAATGGTTTCGCCAGGGCGAGGCTTTGCCCAAAAAGCTACGATCCCATCCTAGCGGCCTCCCTGGACGAATCCGCCCTGCGCGTCGCCGAAGGGAATCGCAGTTTCAAGGTGGAAGTGCGGCGATCGGACAAGAGTTTTCCAATGGGCTCATACGAATTGGCCGCCAAGCTCGGCGAAGAAATCCTGGGCGTCCAGCCGACCCTGCGGGTTGATGTCCACAACCCTGAATTCGTCGTCAATATCGAGATCCGCGAGCGAGCCTATGTCTACAGCGAAAACCAGCCGGGCCCTCGAGGGCTTCCCACGGGCTCCAGCGCCAAGCTCCTGTTATTGCTCTCCGGTGGCATAGATTCCCCGGTGGCCGGCTATTTGATGGCTTTGCGCGGATCCCCCATCGAGTGCATCCACTTTCATTCCTATCCTTACACTTCCAAGGAAGCCCAAGAAAAAGTGGAGAAACTGGCCCTTACCCTGACATCCTGGTGCGGTCACACCCGACTCTGGATGCTTCCATTTACAGAGGTCCAGATGGCCATCAAGCGTTCCGCTCCCGAAGAAACTTCGACCCTCATGTTCCGCTCCGCCATGATGGAGGCCGCAGGGCTGTTGGCCGGAAGGATCGGCGCCAAAGCCTTGGTCACGGGAGAAAGCCTTGGCCAGGTGGCAAGCCAGACCGCCGAGGCCATGGCCCTCACCCAATCCCCTATAGACATTCCCGTCTTCCGTCCCCTGGTCGGTTTGGACAAAGAACAGACAGTAGGCCTGGCAAAGAAAATCGGAACCTTCGATCTGTCCACCCTCCCCTATGAGGACTGCTGCGTCCTCTTCTCTCCCCCCCATCCCCTCCTCAAGCCGGACTTGAGAGAGGGAATTAGGCTCTACAAGTCCCTCGGCCTTACGCCGCTCATTGAGGAAAGCTTGAGACAGGCAGAAAAACGCGTTTACAAGTATAAAGATATCGAGGATGTGACTGGGATATAAAAAAAAGACCCTCGGCGTAAAACCGACGGTCTTTGACCGCTATCCCCAAGGGGAATCGAACCCCTGTTGGCGGGATGAAAACCCGCTGTCCTGACCGCTAGACGATGGGGACTTGCGATCCGCGGCACGGGCCCGGATCAGGGCTGAAAACTAGCAAATATTCCCCTCCTTGTCAAGAACCTGGAACCGGGCAGCCGATGCAGCTCATCCCGCAACGCTCTTCGAGGAGCTCAAAAATCCTCCAGCGCGAGTTTCTCCTTGATATTTGAAAACAAGTGAAGCGCCAGGGGATTCTTAGGTTCTATCCTCAAGGCGATCTCGCAATCCGCGTGGGCGGCAGCCACGTCGCCCATCTTGAAATACGATTCCGCCCTTCTGTACCGGGAGAAGAAATGGTAAGGGTGCAAAGCGAGGGCGCCGGAAAAATCCTCCACCGCCCCTGGTATGTCCTGGAGAACTCCCCTTACCACTCCCCGGTAATACAAAGCCTTATAGCACTCAGGATCGATATCCAGACAGGAACTGAAGTCCTCGAGGGCTTCCTTGTACTTTGACTGGGCAAAGTGAGCCATTCCCCTGTGCTTGTAGACTACCGAGGAAATTTCTTTGGCTGGACGGTTTTTGAGGATTTCGCCGTATATTCGTATGGCTTTTTCGAAATCAGCCTTATTGTGCGCCTCCAAGGCAGCGAGCAAGAGCCCGTCCATACCGAAATTCTGGTAGCCTTCCCTTTCCGGCCCAGGAAACGGGTCTTGGTTAGTATCCTCGGACTTCTCCGAGGAGTCGCCGATATTCCTGCCTCCGGCGACGACGCTCAGGGGTCCTGCGGCGAAATCCAGAGCTCCGGCGGTGGTTTCGCGCGTTCCGGCGATTGCTTGCGGCGCTGCGACTTCACTCGTTCCGGCGGCTGCTTGAGGCGGTGCGGCGCCTGTCGGTCCTTCGGCGCTTCCACCTCTACCGGCCTTGTTGGCCGGAAGCTCGCCCGATACTTCTTCGATCTTCCTGTAGAAGGCTTCCCTTCTGTGGCCGAGCTCCGAGGTAAGGCGCTTTTCGAATTCGAGGATTTCCTGAAAAATTATATCCGAGAGGGTCAAATTCGCGTTCAAGGCGGCGAGCTTGCGCCGCATCGGCTCGTCGAAAGGCGTGAATTCGGCCTTATAGACGAGCTCGTGTTCCACCTCTGCCCAGGCTTCCTGGAGTATCGTCCTGAGCTGTACCTCCACGACGTTGCGCTCTAGGTTTGGGCACAGCTTCAGCAAATCCTCGGGGAGTCTGATAAGGACGTGAATGGATTCGTAGCCGAATTCCCGGAACGAGTGCTGAGCTCCCTTGCGCTCTACCTCTTCTATGGAGAAGCGCTCGGACAGCAACCTTTCCGCCAGTTCGATATCGCCAAGAAAGGGGCATACAACCCGGGCAGCGAGGACATCGTTGACCGGATAGGGGCCGGACTTTTCCGTCCACGCTTTTTTCAAGAGCCGGAGCTTCTTGCTATAAAAGGATTCGAATTCCTTTACCCTGCTCTTCAAGGTCGGCTTGAGCCCGTTCTCGGTCAGGGCGGCGCCAACCCTGCCCAGGAAAATGGATAAGGCTTCTTCGTACCCTTTTCTGGATTTTTCGTAGAGAAGGGCGAGCTTTGCCTTGTCGGGTATGAGTAGGACGGATTCCTCGACGATCATAGGACAATGATACTGCGAAAACCGATTTTCTTGAACCTAAACCGAAAAAAAAACTGACGCGTTCCGCCATTTGTCAGTTTTCGAAATGCTCTATGAAATCCACGATGCCATTGTAGACCGCGTCGCCGATCTTCCGCAAATAGGAGGAAGAAGCCAAAAGCCTGCCTTCCTCAGGGTGGGTGATAAAGCCCATCTCGATAAGGATTGAGGGCATTTTGGCGTTTCTTACCACGAACCATTCCTCGGCCCTGATTCCACGGCCGGGGCTCGAGGAACCAACTGACAAGCCTAGTCTGTCGTACACTTTCCGGGCGAGAATGATGCTTTCGGTGGTAAACTCCTCCTCCAGCATCGCGTTGAGAATAGGGGCTATATCGCTTCCCTTCTCCCTGACGGTCTCGGCGTCGACCACGGTTCGCCTGTATTCGGGATTGAGGTACCAGACCTCGTAGCCTTTGGCGTTCTTGTTGAAAGAGGCGTTAGCGTGTATAGAGACGTAAATTACCGTCTCTTTTATTCCTAGCCCCGCCGCGTTGGCCATTGCCACCCTTTCTTCCAGGCTGGGAAAACTGTCGTCATCCCTGGTGGTAATGATATTTCTCTGGGGATAACGGCTTCGCAGGAGATCGGCTACCCTCCTGGCGACATCAAGGGTGAGATCTTTTTCCATCAGGCGCGCCCCGTCTACGGTGGCGACCGCGCCGCTATCCTTGCCCCCGTGGCCGGCGTCGATGAGGATAGTGGCAACCGAATAGGCTTCTTTCTTCGGCGCGTTCTTCTCGGAGAAATACCGGCTCACCTCATCCACGAAGCCGGCTGGCAGCATCAGGTTCCCCTGGTCCCAATAGGGCGCGGCCACCTTCCTCAAGGCCAGCCAGTCAAGGAGCATATATGGCTTGCCCGCGGCGAAGGACACGAAGGCGCCCCGCTGTTCCAGCTGACCGCAAGCCGTCAGGGGATCGTAGCTCACCTGGACTTGGTGTTTTTTCCCGAACTCCTCGAGACTTAAGGCTTCCGCTGCGGAAACGCGGAACGATGCGCCCACCATGAGGGTGAGCAGCAATACTCTGCCGAGGGTTTTGGTCCGCATATCTTTCCCTATCGGAACAAATGTGGAAAAGGATGAATATTTACCGGATTTGCTCTTGCATTAGCCTCTGGATTGGTTTATACCATTGAACGGTAGCGGGGGATACCACTATATATTGTAGTGGTGTCTTTTCATGCCGTTATAGATTGTACCCATATGCATTTATCCCTGACCGGCAAACTGGCTGGTTTTATGGCTGGAGGAGCATGAATGAAGTTTGAGCGAAAGTTCACGTCGGAGGGCAAAGGACCCTACGAAGGAATCGAATGGGAGCGCAGATCCAGCGAAATACGCAATCCCAACGGGAAATTGGTTTTCCATATGGACAACGTAATCGTTCCTTCCTTCTGGAGCCAGATCGCTACCGACATTATCGCCCAAAAATATTTTCGGAAGGCTGGGGTCGGCGCGGATACGGAACTATCCTGGACGAAGCATCTGCCCAAATCGCAGACCGCCCTCGCGGCCCCCAGCAAAAAGCCGGGCTCCGAGCACGACGCCAGGCAGGTCTTCCATCGCCTTGTCTATACGTGGTGTCTTTGGGGAAGAGGGGCCGGTTACTTCGACAGTCCCCAGGACGAAAAGATATTCTATGAAGAGCTTCTTTACATGCTCGCCCATCAGATAGCCGCGCCCAACAGTCCCCAATGGTTCAATACCGGCCTGCACGCCGTATACGGCATAGAAGGTCCAGCCCAGGGTCACTATTACGTGGATCCCTCCACCAATGAAGTGGTCAAATCCGAGTCAGCCTATGCCAGGCCCCAGCCCCATGCCTGTTTCATCTTGGATATCCAGGACGACTTGGTGAATGAGGGCGGAATCATGGACCTCATCACCAGGGAAGCGAGGCTTTTCAAATACGGTTCGGGAACGGGGTCCAACTTTTCCAAGATCAGGGCAGCCAACGAAAATCTCTCCGGCGGCGGTGTTTCCTCGGGGCTGCTTTCCTTTTTGAAAATCGCGGATCGTTCGGCGGCGGCGGTCAAGTCCGGCGGGACGACCCGTAGGGCCGCAAAGATGGTCATCCTAGACGCAGACCATCCGGACATCGAAGCCTATGTCAACTGGAAATCCGAGGAAGAATACAAGGTAGCCTGCTTGGCCGCTGGCAGCGCCGTCCTCAAGCGCTACGCCGAAACCATGGTGAAGGCTATCGAAGGATCTGCCCTGGGCGGGGAATCAGCCCTCTCCATGAGCGAAAACAAGGCGCTCCGCTTGGCGGTCAAGGATGCGTTGGACGCAGGGATTCCTTCGGCCTGGATTCACCAACTTCTCTCCCACTATCGCCAGTCCGGCCGCCTGCTCTCCCTGCCCCAGTACGATACGGCCTGGGAATCCGAAGCGTACAACACGGTTTCCGGCCAATCCTCCAACAATTCCGTGCGGGTGGACAACGCTTTCATGAAAGCCGTAGCCGAGGACAGCGACTGGCAGCTCAAGGCCAGAACCTCCGGGGCGACCATAAAAACGCTCAAGGCCCGCACGCTGTGGGACAAGATATCCCTGGCGGCCTGGCAGTGCGCGGACCCTGGCATTCAATTCCACAGCACCATAAACGATTGGCACACCTGCCTCAAGGACGGCGAGATCAGGGCTTCCAATCCCTGTTCAGAATACATGTTCCTTGACGACACGGCCTGCAACCTCGCCTCGCTAAATCTCCTGAGCTTCTGCGACCCCTCCTCATGCTCCTTCGACGACGAAGCCTACCGCCACGCCATCAGGCTTTGGACCACGGTGCTGGAAATCTCGGTGGTCATGGCCCAATTCCCCTCCAAGGAAATCGCGCGCCGAAGCTACGACTACCGGACCCTTGGACTGGGCTTCGCCAATCTGGGAAGCCTCCTCATGGTCCTGGGCTTGGCTTACGATTCGGAGGAGGGTCGGGCGATGGCCGCTGCGCTCTCCGCCATACTCACCGGAGAAGCCTATGCCCAGTCCGCCAGGATGGCCGCCGAGTGGGGTCCCTTCGCCCGATACTCGGCAAACGCGGAAACAATGCTCAAGGTCATCCGCAACCACAGACGGGTCGCCTATGACGCCAAGAGCGAGGAATACGAGGATCTGGGCATAGTCCCTATAGGGCTCAAGGAATGGGCCTGCCCCGGCAATCTGATCGCCGCCGCCAGGGAAACCTGGGACCAGGCATTGGCTCTCGGTCAGAAGCACGGCTTCAGGAACGCCCAGGTCAGCGCTATCGCCCCCACCGGAACGATCGGCCTGCTGATGGACTGCGACACCACCGGAGTCGAACCCGATTTCGCCCTGGTCAAGTTCAAGAAACTAGCGGGGGGCGGCTACTTCAAGATTATAAACTCCAGCGTGCCCCCCGCCCTCAAGTCACTGGGCTACGACGAATCCAGGAGCCAGGAGATACTGCGCTACGCGCTGGGCGCCGGGAGCCTCGACAAGGCGCCGGGCGTCAACCTGGCGGCCTTGCGGGAAAAAGGCTTCAGCGAGCTATCCGTCTCCAAGATCGAGTCAGCTCTGAAGAGCGCCTTTTCGCTGGAAAGCTGCTTCTCCCCCCACATTCTCGGCAAGGAGCAAATGGAAGCCCTCGACCTTTCACCCGAAGAATACGAGGATCCTTCCTTCAGCCTCCTGGCCCGCCTGGGCTTCAGCCCCAGCGAGGTGGAGGAAGCAGAGCTCTACGCCTGCGGCACCATGGGCCTGGAAGGGGCTCCCGGCTTGAAAGACGAGGACCTACCGGTCTTCGATACCGCGACGCCGTCGGGCAAGAGGGGGACAAGGAGCATCGACTGGAAAGCCCATATCGCCATGATGGCGGCCACCCAGCCCTTCATATCCGGCGCTATCTCCAAGACGATAAACATGCCCAACACCGTAGGTACCGAGGACGTCAAGGGCGCCTATATGCTGGCGTGGAAATCCATGCTCAAGTCCATAGCCCTCTACAGGGACGGATCAAAGCTTTCCCAGCCCCTCTCGGCCCTGTCGCCGGGTATAGACATGATCGCCGACTCCATCGTCGCCCTTCAGTCCGGCGAAATGGATGAACCCGAAGCCGACGAAACCGAACTGCCCTTCGACCTGGTCCGTTCCCCGAAGGAGCCTGAGCTGCCCGGCCTGCCCGCTTCCCCCAGGGGCATCCGCAAATCCTTGCCCAACAGGAGAAAGGGCTATACCCAAAAGGCCAAGATCGCCGGTCATTCGGTATTCCTCAGGACAGGAGAATATGACGACGGGGGCCTCGGGGAGATATTCCTGGACATGCACAAGGAAGGGGCTGCCTTCAGGAGCATCTTGAATTCCTTCGCCATAGCCGTATCCCTCGGCCTACAGTACGGCGTTCCGCTGGAAGAATACATCGACGCCTTCACCTTCACCCGCTTTGAGCCCAACGGCGTGGTCCAAGGCCACGACTACATCAAAATGGCGACTAGCGTACTGGACTATATCTTCAGGGATCTGGCCATTTCCTACCTGGACAGGCACGAGCTCGGGCAGATAAAGCCCGAGGATCTCGTATCCACATCGCTCCAGACCAAGGCAGAGAACGGAGCCCATAAATCTGCCTTTGACAATGGCCGCTCCTCGCACCCCTCCAAGCCGGTGCAGACCAGGGTTTCGCTGAGCAGCGATTCGGCGCCGGCCACGGCAAGCCCGGATTCGCCTAAACAGGAATCGCCCGCCAGGGCGGAAAAGACGCTCAATCACGATTCGGGGGAAGCGACGGCGGCCAAGACTTCGACGGACGGTCCTTCGGTAAAATCCATGCGCGCCGCACGCCAGAAGGGATACGAAGGCGACCCCTGCCCCGTATGCGGAAACCTCACGCTGGTGCGCAACGGTACTTGCCTGAAGTGCGAAACCTGCGGTTCTACGACAGGATGCAGCTAATTAACTTCGGCATGTAATATTTATAATACTTTTTATAGAGCCTTGCCTGCTTATGGCAGGGCTTTTTTTTGCTTCAGGCCTTTCTGGATCGAGCATCGCAAGTTTTTAGCCTTGCAGAGACTCTCGTTCCACTGGCAGGGTCATGCAGCGGGCACCTCCCCCGCCGCGGGCCAGCTCTATGCCATCGAAGGTGACAGCCAGCCTTTTGTATGCCGAGATAGAATCTTTCCCTTTTATGAAACGCTCGGATGAGACTATGGCGAAGCCTTCCTTGGCCAGCGCATCTGCGGTGTAGGTATTGCAGGAATACATAAGGATTTTGCCTGGTGCGAAGGCGAAGGAATTGGCCCCCGAGAGCCATTGTTCCCTTTGCTGCTGGATTCTATGCCCTCCCCCGCAGAATATGGGATTGAAATCCCAGCCGCAATCCTTCAATCCTTCGAGCAGGGAAGGCACTTCGGAGAATTTGAGCTTCCCCCTTCTCCCCGCGTCAATTCGGTAAACGTCTGACCTATGCGCTCCCGTGATCACAGGCTCGTAGACCAGCGCCGCGTCCCGATCGATGACGGTGAAGACCATGTCCAGATGGATGGTAGCCCTCGATTTCGGCAAATCGACGGCGAAAATTGTGATATCCCTCCCGAAGGTCTTGGCGGCGTTCCTGGCGATTCGCTCGACAGCGTAAGGAGTCGTTCTCTCCGACAATCCGAGAGCAAGCGCATCAGGGGATATGACGACTATATCGCCTCCCTCGATCGTGAGATAGCGGTTGCGCTCCGCTGCGCCGTCGAAAATAAGGGCGCGGGCCGCGAAATCGGGGTGATGGGTGAATATGAACTTAGTAATTAGGGCTTCGGCCATCCTTACGTCGAAAGCGGTTGCGGCAGATACGGCGCAGTCTCCTATGACCGCCGCGCTGTCCCTCATGAAATAGGCGTTGGGCAGGGGCCGGGAGAGAAAACTATGCTCGTCAAGCATCCGGGCCAGGGAATCGGCCGGCGCGGCCAGGCCTTGGACGAGAGCGGAAGCCAGGACCTTGGGAGGCATGGCCATGAGGGTCTTCATAGAACCGTGAATAGGAAAGCAGCGGGTCAGGGAACTGAGGAACTCGAACTTATCGCCCACGTCCTCAAGGCAGGTCACCAGCAGGTCCAATAGCTCGTGAACCTCAGCCACCAATTTGAGGAATTTTTTCAGCTGAAGGTATTCGCCTAAAACGGCTCCGAGGGGAATTATGTCGTTGTAGAGATCCTTCTCGGCTTCATCGGGCGTCATGGCCTCGATTTCTGGCCCGGGGCTATGGAGTATTACCCTTCGCAGGGTTCCGATCTCACTGTCTATCGCTAAGCGTGCCATAGGCGGATTATGCAACAGGCGCAAAAAAAAATCTTCCGGTCGCCCATGGGTCCCGAATTTGCATATTGATAGGAGAGCGCGGCTTTTCGCTGCATGTTATTCCCTGCTAACCGGAATTATCTTGCATTTATATGCAAAATATGGAGTTTTCTCCTTTTTACTATTTTATTTCGCATTCTTGACAGGCTTAAAAAGCGGTCCGATCATGGAGTAAATCTCGATCGCGGAGGGCGAGGAGGCTTTTCATGGAACGCAGAAAGCTGATCATCATCGGGGCTGCGGGCAGGGATTTTCACAATTTCAACGTGCGTTATCGGGACGATCCGTCTGCAGAAGTCGTAGCCTTCACCGCGGCGCAAATACCCGACATCGACGGGCGCAAGTATCCGGCCGAGCTGGCCGGATCCCTTTATCCCCAGGGCATACCGATTTTCGCCGAATCCGAGCTCCCCCGACTCATCAAGGACTTGCGGGCCATCGAGTGCGTGTTTTCGTATTCGGACGTTACCTATGCCCATGTCATGGGCTTGTCGGCCATCGTCAACGCGGCGGGCGCCAGCTTCAGCCTTTTGGGCCCGAGGGAAACCCAGGTAAAGTCCGCCAAGCCCCTCATCGCCGTCTGCGCGGTCCGCACGGGATCGGGCAAGAGCCAGACATCCCGCAAGATCGTTCAAATGCTCATGGCCAAGGGCTACAAGGTCGTGGCGATAAGACACCCCATGCCCTACGGGGATCTTAAGGCCCAAAGAGTCCAGCGCTTCGCCACCGTGGAGGATCTTGCCCGCCATCACTGCACCATAGAAGAAATGGAGGAATACGAACCCCATATCGTCAGGGGCAACGTAATCTACTCCGGGGTGGATTACGAAGCCATCCTCCGCCAGGCGGAACAGGAGGCCGACGTCATTCTCTGGGACGGAGGCAACAACGATTTCCCATTCTATGTGCCCGACCTTCTGATCACCGTCGCCGATCCGCTCCGGGCAGGACACGAGCTTTCCTATTATCCCGGCGAAGCAAGTCTGCGAATGGCGGACGCGATCGTCATAAACAAAATCGACAGCGCGGGTCCGGAGGACATCCAAAAACTGAGGGAGAATATCGAAAAGTTGAATCCTAAAGCCATGGTCATAGACGCGGCCAGCCCTATCCGGGTGGACAGGCCAGAACTTATCAGGGGGAAAAGGGTGCTCTGCGTGGAGGACGGCCCAACCCTCACCCACGGCATGATGCGCCTGGGCGCCGGTATCGTCGCGGCCAGGAAATATCAAGCCGCCCAGATAGTGGATCCACGCCCCTACGTGGTGGGAAAGCTAGCGGAAACCTTCAGGATCTATCCCGGCATCGGCCCACTCTTGCCCGCCATGGGGTATGGCCAGGAACAGATCGCGGACCTGGAAAGGACTATCGAGGCCACTGACTGCGACAGCGTCATAGTGGCGACGCCCATCGACCTCTCCCGGGTCGTCAAAATCAAAAAACCGACGGCCAGGGTAGATTACGAGCTTCAGGAAATCGGTAAGCCAGACCTGGAAGTGCTCTTGTCGGATTTCATCGCCAAATACCTATAATACAAAAGGGCCGTCCTGAAATAACAGGACGGCCCTTTTGTTGGTTAACGCCGTATATGGGCTTGATCGCGATGGATCAAGCGGGAAAAGATCGCGGCGTTTTCAGCCGGCGACGATGGCTTCGGTGGGGCAGACCGCCGCGCAGGCTCCGCAATCGATGCATTTATCCGGATCTATCCAGCGAGCGTCGTTCTTCTCGCTGATTGCTTCGACTGGGCATTCGCCCTCGCAGGCTCCGCAGTTCACGCAGGCGTCGGTTATCCTGTATGCCATGGTATTCTCCTTGGTTCTGTACGTGTACTGCTATTCTATCACCGCTGCGCGATCGTGTGAAGTCACGGACACTTGGCGAGTTCGAAGATTTCAATTCCGCCGTCCGGGCTCTCCAGCTCAATCCTGTGACATTCCAGAAAAAGCCTGGCGCCTCGCCCGGTCGCGTCTTCGTGATAGTCCCGAATTCCGTACAGCGAATCTCCAGCGATTGGATGTCCGCACCAGGCCATATGGGCGCGAATCTGATGTCTGAATCCGGCGCTGATGGAAGCCTCCATGGCTATCAAGCCGGGGATTCCGGACCAGCTTCCCATGGAGCCCGCTGGCAGGCATGAAAGGGGATGGAAGTCGCTACGATATAAGGCGGGGCTTGCGTTTTTCTTTTTTCGCCCCAGCCCTGCCCGGAAAATCTCGGGCGCGAGGCAGGCGACCCTATATCCCCGCTGCCCATAGGAACGGAAATGGCATTCCAGAGAAAACTCTCGCCCCGCCAAGACCGGATCTCCTTCGACCCAGGATTGCAAACGAGGAGTTGATCCGATCAAACCCTCCTCATGTAAAGCTTCTCGTGCCAAAAGCCAATACCTTTTGCTCGTCCGGCCCGAAGCCTGGGCCTTTTGGGCATGGAAAAAGATATCTGGCGAACGGGCGAAGGCCATGAGGCCGGAGGTATCCCTGTCGAGTCGGGAAAGCATTCCCAGCTCCCGCTCTGCTCTCCGATGCAGGATATCCTCTTTTCCCGTTTTAGCCGCGAAGGCATCGGACTGATCTAAAAACTTAGCCTTGACCCAGGAAAGCAGATCCTCCCGGCCTTCCCCAGGGCTGTTTTCGCCATCGATGGGATTCTTCGCCTCTGCCTCCGCAGAGGACTTTTCTATCCCACGCTGCGGCGCTGGCAGGGAATGCATGCCCGCGGGCTTGAAAACGACTCGATAATTCTCGGTTTCGAAGGCGAGGAATGGGTGAGCGCAGGGCGAAAAAGGCTGAAAGACTTCGGGGCAAAGGGTTTGGGCGTGCATCGTCCTCACACCAGTCCGCTGTTCTGCAACCTGTAGAGGTTCCAGTACAATCCCTTTCGCTTTATAAGCTCGTCGTGCTTTCCCATTTCGGCGATCCTTCCCTTGGCCAGGACGATGATTTTATCGGCGTGCCGTATGGTCGAAAGCCTATGGGCTATGACTATGCTCGTCCTTCCCGCCAAGAGGCCTTCTATGCCTCGCTGGATGAGTTTTTCCGTCTCGGTATCCACCGAGCTGGTAGCCTCGTCCAGGATGATGATCGACGGCTCATGAGCCAGTACCCGGGCGAAGGAGAGCAACTGCCTCTGCCCCTGGGAGATATTGCTCCCCCCCTCCGAGAGCTGGGTGTCATAGCCTTCAGCCAAAGCTTCTATGAATTCGTTGGCATGGACTGCCTCGGCCGCCATTTTCATGCGCTCCAGGCTGACATCCTCCCCCAGACGAATATTTTCAGCGATGGTTCCCGAGAAGAGGAAGACTTCCTGAGGCACGGGCTGAATTTTTGTCCTCAAGCCCTGCAGGGGTAGCTCCTTGACCGGAAGCCCGTCGATCCGTATTTCGCCTTTCTGTATGTCCCAGAACCGGGTGACCAGGTTTGCGATGGTAGTCTTGCCAGCGCCGGTGTAGCCGACGATGGCGACCATCTGCCCGGGCTCCATAGTAAAACTCAAATCCTTGAGCACCCATTCCTCTTCCTTGTAGGCGAACCATACCTTGTCGAACTCGATGTGGCCCCTGATCCGGTTCGGCATGGGGAGGCTGGGTTTATCCAGTATCGTCTCGTCGGCGTCCAGGAGGGTGAAGATGCGTTCCCCCCCCGCCATGGCGCTCTGTAGAAGTATGTATTTCTCGGAAAGGTCCTTGATAGGCGAGTAGAACATGCTGATTAGGTTGACGAAGGCGATCAGCGTGCCCAGGGAGATGGAGTGCGAAAGATAGAGCCAAGCGCCCGCGCAGAGGCTTAGTGCCGTGGTGAGGGTAGCCATGAAGTCCACGGCCGGCCTGAACGCGGCGAAGACATACATCTCGCCTAGGTTGGCTTTCTTCAAGTTTTCGTTGTGGTCGGCGAATTCGGCTTTGGATTTTTTCTCGCGCCTAAAGAGTTTTACCACTTCCACGCCGGATATGTGCTCCGAGATGTAGGAGTTGACCTTGCTTGTCCAGCGCCGCTGGTTGCGGAAGGCGTCCCTGGCTTTTTTACGCGCCACGTTGGCCACGACGAGGACGACAGGCAGCGAGGCCGTCACCACCAGCGCGAGCCGCAGGTCGAAGAAATACAGGACAGCCAGGGCTCCCGCCATTATGGACGCGTCCTTGATGAAAGCGGACAGGACGTCGGTGAAAAACTGGTTGATTGTCTCCACGTCGCTGGTCATTCTTGTGACCAGGCGGCCGACGGGCTGTTTGTTTAGAAAGGCGAAGGAACGGCTCAGGACGTGGCCGAAGAGCTGCATCCGGATATCCTTCATTACGCGCAGGCCAAGGAGATTGCTGAAGTAGACCATGACAAAGGTCGAGGCAAGGATCGCCAGTAGGATGGCGCCCAAAATAAGGACATAGCGGAGAACCAGGGCCGTATCGGCCCGGCGGAGCGCCCGGGCCTCGTCCGAGGGCAGGCCGCGCAGGGCTTCGATGGATATGACCCCGTAACTGTCGCCGACGCTAAACAGCTCGGGACGGGACGATAATAGGGCCGCCTGTTCAGTCCTCTCGGGCTCGAGCGGAAAGACATATACCTCGGTAGAGTCGAAAGTCCCCGAAGCAGCCAGTGAAGCCTTATCCTTGGCGCTCAAGCCGGAGAACCTTGAGCTTCTCAGGTAAATCCTGTCTCCTATCCTGGGGTCCGACTCGGAAAGATCAAGAGGCGCCGCCTCCTGGCTGCCCTGAACGCTGGCCGATACGGAGAACCATGTCTTCATGAGAGCGTCGTCGATAGCCTTCCGGATCAGAACCGGGCTCAGGAGTTCTCCGGCGGTGCTTACGATCAGGGCGAGCAATGCCGCTATGGCTATTCCCCGATGTGGCTTCATGTAAGAAAGGATGCGGGAGGCGATGGTGGAATCGTAGCCCTTGGTGACGTCGTCGGTTTCGAAGAATTCGGCCATGCTAGCGCCCCTCTTCCGCGCAAGCGGCCGATTCGGCCGAAGCGGGAGAACCCGGCGAATCGGCGCACAATTCGGTCTCCAGCTCCTGAAGCTTGGCGATCTCGGCGTAAAAGCCCTTCTTGTCCTTCATCAGTTCCTCATGGCTGCCATACTGCGACATCCTCCCGCCGTCCAGCACGAGGACCTTGTCAGCATGGCGCAGCGTGGAGACTCGGTGGGAGACCAGGATATTGGTCCTGCCTCTCCGCTCCAAGAGAAGATTTTTAAGAATCCGTTCCTCTGTTTCCGCGTCCACCGCCGAAAGGGCGTCATCTAGCACCAGGATCTGCGGATCCAAGGCAAGGGCCCGCGCGATGGCGATACGCTGTTTCTGGCCTCCAGAAAGCGTCAGTCCGCGCTCGCCCACTATCGTGTCCCAGCCTGCGGGAAAGAGGCTCAAGTCCCTATCTAGCGACGCGATTTCTGAAAGCCGCGCGAAACGCTCGCCCGAACAGTCGTCTACGCCGAACAGAATATTGTCTTTCACCGAGGCTGAAAACAGGAAAGATTCCTGGGGGACGAAGCCGAAGACTCCCCGCAGCGCCGGCAGCGTAAAGGAGCAACTGTCTTTTCCGCCGAAAAACACCTTGCCCTGTCCCGGATCGAGAAGCCTGGGCAGCAACTTGATGAGGATCGACTTGCCGCTGCCCACCCGGCCCAGGATGCCGAGCGTCTGTCCCTCGCCTACCCTGAAGCTGATTCCTTGGAGGACCTTGGATCCATCTTTTGTGAACGAGTATTCCAGATCTCTTACTTCGAGCGCGCCGGCCGGCCGCTCATCCGATGCATTTTCAGCCTCGACGATAGCGCTTTTCCGGTTAAGCACCTCGTTGATCCGTTTCAGGCTCGCGGAGCCTCGCTGGATCAGATTTACCGTAAAACCTGCGCCCATCATCGGCCAAATGAGCATTTCCAGATAGGCGATCATGGCGATGATGTCGCCGGGGCTCATTTTGTTGGCGATGACAGCGCCTCCGCCCGCTAAAACGAGAATCGCCGTGCTTAAGCCGGCGAGGAAGGAAATCAGGGGAAAGAAAAGGCCAAAGGTCTTTACCAGGTCCATGGTGACATCCCTGTAGCTGTCGTTCGTCTGGGAGAACCGGTCTGAAAAATATCGCTCTTTGACGAAAGCCTTTACGACCCGCATTCCGGATATCGTTTCCTGGGCTATATCTGAAAGCTTGGAGTAGACTTCCTGGACTTTTTTGAACTGATGGCCCACCATCTTGCCGAAAAAAAGTATGAGCACGGTCACGAAGGGCAGCGGAAGCACCGTATACAGGGCGACCGACGTGTTGTCCGAAATCATGGCGATCAAAATGAGGGAGGACATGAAAATGCCGTCCACGAAGGAAACGAAACCCATGCCGATGGACTGGCGGACCGCGTTCATGTCGTTGGTCGCCCTGGCCATGAGGTCGCCGGTTTTACTGTCCTGGAAGAAATCAGAGGACATCTCCATGAGATGGCCGAATAACTTGTTCCTCAATTCCGCTTCTATGCGCCGCGAGGCGCCGATTATGAAGTAACGCCAAAAATAGCGCCCTATGGCTATGAAAGCCATGAGGGCGACCATCAGCAAGGCCGGTTTTACGATATCGGCCAGGACGTAACCGCCTTCGGCGATCAGGTCCACCGCTCGCTTTATGAGCCGGGGAATAAAAATCTGGGCGGCGTCCACAACTACCAAAAAAAAGATGCCGAGGCCGTAGAATAGTCGGTACTTTTTTAAATAAGGAAGTATGGTTCTAAATTCTTTTAACATGACAGGCCAGTGTATCCCTCGATGCGCTATTATACAATACCGGTGGGCTCGTTCTACGATCCGAGCTCCTGGATAGAAGATCTGGAAGCGACTCGATTGTCGAGACTTTCCCTTTCTGTCATTATTTGAAAATGAGCGAAATAATCGTGCACACCGATGGCGGCTGCTCAGGCAACCCTGGTCCCGGCGCCTGGGCTTATGTAATGCGCTACGACTCCCGGCTCAAGGAAGCATCCGGCTTCGCGGCCGATACCACCAACAACCGAATGGAACTCCAGGCTGTCATAGAAGCTCTCGGCTATCTCTCCGCCAGGAGGCGCCAAATTGCAGCCAAGCTCAGCTCCTGGCCTGAGGAAGACAGCGGTAGGAAAAAGGCCGATCCCGTATGGCTCGACGCTCGCATCAGCGTTTTCACCGATTCTCAATACGTCAAGAACGGTCTCTGCTCCTGGATCTCCTCCTGGAAAGCCCGTGGATGGAAAACCGCTGACAAGAAGCCCGTTAAGAACCAGGAACTCTGGATGAAGCTGGACGCGCTCGCCCAGGAACTCAAGCCCTCTTTTCATTGGGTGGAAGGGCATGCGGGGGTTGAGGACAACGAGCGCTGCGACAGCTTGGTGAGAGCCGAGATGGGTAAAGGAATCAGGGCACCATAACGGCGTCTACATATCAAGCGTTCCTGCCCCGTAATGGGACAAAGCTTACATAGCAGTAACTTCGCTCTTCAATGCCCTCTTCTGTTTTAATGAGTTTATAAAGGCGCCCGCGCGCTTCAGGATATATCATGATCCCGGGCACGGCGAGCTGGGAGAGCAGTATGTCTCTGTCAAAGCTGGATGAGTCTACGCCGGCGGAGAGTAATATCCGGTCGAAGGGCGAAAGCTGCGCAAAGCCGGCGGAACCGTCCCCTTCGATAATTTCTACGACGGGGAAACTGTGCCCGAGGTTGGCGCGCATGAAGGCGGCGAGCTCCGGTATGATTTCGCAGGCGTATACTCTTCCCTCCAGACCGCATAATAGCGAGGCTATGGCAGCTACATACCCGCAGCCTGAGCCAATCTCCAGGATCCTGTCGCCGGCGCGTACTGATAATTCGTCGAGCATAAACGCAACCAAGCTGGGCTGGGAACAGGTCTGGCCGTAACCTATGCCTACGGGTTCATCGTAATAGGCTAGCTCTTTCGCGTCCGGCGGCAGGAAATCCTTTCTGTCCACAGCCCTCATGGCATCGATGACACTGAATGAATCGGGCCTTGAATTGATAAAGAAGCTGCTATTGATGTACTCTATAAGCTCGCGATTGCTTTTTCTCGCCTTCCAAGATTCCTGGATCACGGCTCTTTCCTCCACCCCTCCCCCGCTTTCTATAAAGCCGCAACAATGGTCATATACAGAATATTTATATAATGAATGCCAGGATATTGGCAAAGCGTTTTCAAAATTGGACTTATAAGATAAATTTGGGACCAGAGGGAGTCGAACCCCCGACCTACTGCTTAGAAGGCAGTTGCTCTAT
>CAYVOD010000009.1:0-40290 GCA_964453055.1 uncultured Treponema sp.
AAAGATTCCTTATGTTTCATGCGCAGCGGCCTAAAGAGGCCGCGTTCTACTCTCCTTTAAAACCCCTACACGCGTCATCGACCACAACACGATCCAACCTCGAACCTGAAACCGCTGCCTCTATCCCTGCGATAGCCCTGCGCTCTCTCAGCAAGCGTTTCGGCGCCCACGAAATTCTCAGGGACGTATCGCTCTCGGTTTCGCCGGGAACCATCTTCGGCATAATCGGGAGAAGCGGCGCGGGCAAGACTACCCTGATCAGGATAGCTTCCCTGCTCGAAAAGGCCGATTCTGGCGAGCTGCTCTACGGCGGAGAGTCTGTCTCCGGAGCCCGGGGGCAAGCCCTGTTGAATGCCCGGCGCGAGGCCGGATTCGTGTTCCAGAACTTCAACCTTTTCGCGTCTCGGACGGTGTCCGGCAACGTGGCCTTTCCGCTGGAGGCCGCCGGCTGGGCTAAAGACCGAATCGAGGAAAGGGTCGGGGAGCTGCTCGAGCTGGTGGGGCTGGCCGATAAGGCCGACAGGCCGGCCAACAGGCTCTCCGGCGGGGAGCGGCAGCGGGTGGCCATCGCCCGAGCCCTGGCTAACCATCCCAAAATCCTTTTCTGCGACGAGGCCACCAGCGCCCTCGACCCGGAGACGACCCGCTCCATCCTGGACCTGATCCAGTCATTGAGCCGCCGCTTCGGGCTCACCGTGCTCATGGTGACCCATCAGATGGAGGTGGTGCGACGGATCTGCGACGAGGTCGCCATACTCTCCGCCGGCGCCATCGTCGAGAGCGGCCCCGTGGCGTCGGTCTTCGCCAATCCGAAAAGCGAGATGGGACGCCGCATCGTCGGGGAGGTGAGCCATGGCTGAAGTCGTAGCGCTCGTCGCCCGGCCGCTCTGGGAAACCCTCCTGATGGTCTTCTCCTCGACCGCCATAGCCGGCTTGCTGGGCGGATCGCTGGGCCTCGGGCTCCACTATATGGCCAACGATAGGCTCTCAGGGCACGCCGCCCAGCTGGCGATCGTGAAAAAGGTCGCCGATCGGCTGATCAACACCTTGAGATCCTTTCCTTTCATCATCCTCATGGTGCTGGTGCTCCCTCTTTCCCGTCTGATCGTGGGAACCAGCCTTGGAACCGTGGCGGCGATCGTGCCGCTGTCGGTGGCGGCCAGTCCCTTCGTGGCCCGGATAGTCGAGGCCTCGCTCTCGGAAATAGATCCGGGGATCCTCGACGCCGCGATAGCCTCCGGGGCTTCGAAGCGCAGGATCCTCTTCGCCATTCTCATACCCGAGGCGCTGCCCTCCCTCGTCTCGGGACTCACCCTCACGATGATCACCCTGGTGGGCTATTCCGCCATGGCCGGGGTGATCGGGGGTGGAGGCTTGGGGGATCTGGCCATCCGTTACGGTTATCAGCGGTTTAGAACCGACATCATGATATCTGCTGTCCTCGTCATCATCGTCCTCGTGGAAGGCATCCAGCTCTGCGGCAACGCGATCACGAGGAGCATCCGCTCGCGCCGCTGAGGCGCGAGCCGTACCGAAGGCCCGATTTTCCATTCTTCACCCGATGCCCCCGTCTGGCGGCATAACTCACCAAAGGAGGTTCTATATGAACCGCAGCAAAAGAGCAACTTTCTTCGCCATCCTCGTCCTCGTCCTGGCCATGATGCCGACGGGCCTCTTCGCCCAGTCCGCCCAGAAGCCGGTCACGCTAAAGGTAGGCGCCACCCCGATCCCCCACGGCGATCTCTTGAACCTGGTCAAGGACGATCTGCTCGCCAAAGGTATCAAGCTTGAGATCGTCGAGCTCACCGACTACGTGACGCCCAACATCCTCCTGGCGGACAAGCAGCTGGACGCCAACTTCTTCCAGCACACACCTTATCTGGTCAACTTCGCGGCTGAGCGAAAGCTTTCCTTGGAGCCGGCCGGAGATGTCTTCGTGGCCCCCCTGGGCCTGTATTCGCGCAAGTATAAGAAACTCGAAGACCTGCCCCAGGGCGCGGTGATCGCGATTCCCAACGACCCCACCAACGAGGCCAGGGCGCTGATCCTCTTCGAAAGCCGGGGGCTGATAAAGCTCGATCCCAAGGCGGGACTCAAGGCGACTATCCGCGATATCACTGAAAATCCCAAGAAGTTCCAGTTCAAGGAAATCGAAGCGCCCCAGCTGCCCCGGACCCTTGACGACGCCGCGGCCTCGGTCATCAACGGCAGCTTCGCCTCCCAGGCCGGATTCGTGCCCGCCCGGGACAACCTGATGATCGAGGGCGCCGGATCCCCCTACGCCAATATCGTGGCCGTGCGCAAGGGCGACGCCAAGGACTGGAGGGTAGTCGCCCTCGTGGCGGCCCTCCAGACCGAGAAGGTCAAGAACTTCCTGGACAGCAACTACAAGGGAAGTTTCGTGCCGGCGTTCTGAGGACGGGGGTCCCCGTCAGGGAAGGGCGAGGGCTCGGTTTCGGGAAGGAATTCCCAGTATTTCTTGGGCATATGGCTCGCCTGGAGCCTGAGGTTGCGCCTCGGCTCCAGGGCGACGCTCCTGAAATACCTGAGCCAGCCCTCGCGGATTTCCTCCTCCCGCACCGAGACGGGAAGAGGGATCTCCCGGTTCCCCTCTTCCCGGAGGCCGAAGCCCCGGACGAGCCGCCAGGGCTTTCCCGGCTCGTGCAGGATGGCGGAGGACCGCCCGCGGTCGTGGATGACGAAGCGCATGATCCTGAAGCGTTCGGAAAAATGATCGCCTATGAAGGGCAGGATGTCGCAGTCCGGCCTGATCTCGGCGTACCAGCTCGAGTCCTTTAACTCCCTGAAGCGAACCAGGCCGCAGAACTTGTGGGCTTCGCACAGACTGCGGCGACTGGCGGCCAAAATTTCGGCTATATCCCTATCGCCCAGGTCCTCCAGGGCTTCGGGGCCTTCGGCCAGGATCCTGGCGACTACCCGGGCAATAGCCCCCTCCCTTTTCTTCCGGTCCGAGCAGTAGGCGGCGAAACAGGTCTTGGCCGCAGGGGCGCTTACCCGGCGCAGGCGGTCCCAAAACTCCCGGGCTCTCGCCGGATCCGTATCGAGGACCTGCGACTCGTCGAATAATCCCCCGCCGCCTTCCCAGGCCCTGATCGGCGGAAGGAGGCCCCCTTCCGGACCGCGGCGGAGCGATTCGTCCACGGCGCAGAGAAAACCGGGGAAACCGCCTCTATAGAGTATTTCTCCCCGGGCGCCCGAATCTTCGCGCCTGGGTCGCGCTCCCGTATCCTTCATCATCGCATCTCGCCCCAGGGCAGCTCGGGCTGCAGGCTCTCATCCGCCCTGAACGCTGGGTCGAGGAGGATTTTCTTCAGCAGTTCCGGCCTCTCGACTCGGCCCAAGGAAAGTTCCTGGCTTACCAGACGCCCCTTGAGCGTGAGAAACCAGGACGCCCGGCGCATGACGATTCCGAGCCTGTGGAGCGATTGGGCGTTGAGGCTAGAGTGCCGTCGGGCCTTGAGCACTCGCCGGGCCGACCTGGGGCCTATGCCCGGGACCCTGAGAAGTTCCTCGTAGGTGGCGGTGCATAGTTCCAGGGGAAAGAGCTGGATGTTTCGCAAGGCCCAGTCGCTTTTGGGATCTATTCGGAGATCAAGGAAAGGTTGGGCGGCGTCCAGTATTTCCGAGGCTGAAAAACCGTAGAAGCGGAACAGCCAATCCGCCTGGTAAAGCCTGTGCTCCCTGGCCAAGGGCGGCGCCGAGATCCGCGGCACCCTTGGGTCCCCGCCCGTGGGGACGAAAGCCGAATAGTACACCCGCCGCACGTCGTAGCTGCGGTAGAGGTTTTCCGCCAGGTTGAGGATGACAGCGTCGGATTCAGGACTGGCGCCGACGATGAGCTGGGTGGTCTGTCCGGCCGGAATGAGCTTCGACTGGGGATCGTGCCGACGGCGCCTGGCCTCGAAGGTCGGGGGAATGGCGGGGCTGCGCGGCCCGGGCTTGAGGCCAGGCGCCGTCGGAAAGGCCGAGCCGCCCTCCTGGGCGCCTCTTCGAGCCGCCGGGACGAGGGCGCCGGCAGCAAGACCCCGGCCGCCCGAATCGCCCTCGGGCGACTCCGGTGGCCGCTCTTCGGCGGGAGGCAGGGCGGAGACGGGATAACCCGATGCCTGGGCCAGGAATCGCATGGGGCCGAAGATAGCCCCGGGATTTTTATCCGGCGCTATGCGGGCCAGGCTCGCGGCGCTGGGAAGTTCGATATTGACCGAAACCCTGTCCGCCCAGCGGGCCGCCTCGAGCACCAAGGCTTCCGAGGAGCCGGGGATGATCTTGAGATGGAGATAGCCCCCAAAGCCCTCCTTAGTGCGCAGGCGCCGGGCCACGCTGACCAAGCGCTCCATGGTCGCGTCGGGGCAGCCTAAGACCCCAGAGGAGAGAAAGGCGCCCTCGATGTAGTTGCGACGGTAGAAATCGACGATGAGCCGCGACAGTTCCTCAGGCTCGAAGGAAGCCCTGGGCCGGTCGTTGGATCGGCGGTTGACGCAGTAGGCGCAGTCGTAGGCGCAGGCGTTGGTGAGCAGCACCTTTAACAGGGAAATGCATCGTCCGTCGGAGGACCAGGAATGACAGATTCCGCCCACCGAGGCTGAGCCCAGCCCTCCCGGAGCGCCTATCCGGGCGCTGCCCGAACTGGAGCAGGAAGCGTCGTATTTGGCCGCGTCGGCGAGAATTTCTATCTTTCCCTTTACATCCATATACTATACAAAAGTATAGTATTCGATATCAAGCCTGTCAACAAGCAAAGATCTAAAGGAATAGCGGCGCGAGCTTGATGAAGTGGTTCTTAAGAGCGAGGCTGCTGTTGTCGGCGATTTCCAGGATGACATCCTCCCGGAGCACCCTGCCTTGCTCCAGGCGCAGCGACAATTCTTTAAGCCCCGCGTCGAGGACTAGAAAACTCGGTTTTTCGGAGGCTGGATTCCAAGGTTCCCAGTAAATCCTCTCGTCGGTCTCCGAATCGATGCCGTGGTTCGGATCCCCTGCCCAGGCGAAGGCCGCCAGATATTCGCCGACGGCCGACTGAAGGGCTTGCCTCCCGTTTTTATTGGCCTTTGTATAGATTCGAAGCGGGAATCCTGAGCCGAAAAGTCCGTCGGTCTGCAAAAAGAAAGGTATTTCCATGGCATGGGACGCACCCAGCCTGCGGCTGGCAATCCCTCCCATTACGTTCTCCTCCTCCTCGTCCGGCGCGCCCCAGTCGAAACGGTAGAGATAGACCTTCCCCGCTGGCGGCCCACCCCCGGCGGCGGAATTCCGCCCGTAGGAATCGGCGACGTAGTCCGCCCCCTCGGCCTTCCAGAGCAGGCTGCTCAACTCGACAAGCCGCTGATAATGGGAATCGCGCGGGCTTATCGCCAGCTGGAGAAACAACTTCGTCTCTTCCCTGTTAGTCCCGATGATGATAGGCACGTCGGCCCGCAGCCAGGGATCGGCCAAGGCCTCGAAGCCGTTGGAAGGCAGGACGTAGCCGTCGAAAATCGGCGCCGGTACGGTCAATATCTCCTTCCCCGCGGGCTTGGAGAGCTGCAGCAGCTCTGCCGGCGAAGCCGAGCGCAGCCATTGGGCTACTTCCCGATCGCTTTTCTCGGCCAGCAGCCTGGAAGCTTCCTCCATGGTGCCGGCCTTCTCCTGCCGCAGCGCGAGCCGCAAGCCTACGTTGACCGCGAAGGCCTCGGGACTCGTCGCCAGGCTGTGGGTATAGCCGCTCTCTATGACCGCCCTATGGAAAAAGCCCTTCGCTTTCGGGGCGATGAGAAGGCTCAGCACATTGCGCGCTCCCGCCGACTCGCCGGCGACGGTGACGTTGCCCGGATCGCCGCCGAAAGCTTCGATGTTTTCCCGCACCCACTCGAGGGCGGCGATTATGTCCAGGGTTCCGTAGTTCCCCGAAGCGCTCTCCGGGTCATCCTGAGTCTTGAGCGCCGGGTGGGAAAACCAGCCGAAGAGGTCCAGGCGGTAATTGATGGAGACGAAGACGAGATTAGCCTCGGACGCCAGGGAATGCCCATAGTATCCCTTGCTTTCGTTGGCCGCCCCGGAGCTGTTCGCGCCTCCGTGGACCCAGACATAGACCGGCAAGCCTGTTTCGGTGCTCGAAGGTCTCCAGACATTGAGATAGAGGCTGTCCTCCGATCCGGTCAGCGCCCCGGTCAAGAAGGAACGCTGGGCTGACTTGGGACCGAAACGTTTCGCCTGCAAGACGCCCTGCCAGGGTACAGGCTTTTGAGGAGCCTTCCAGCGAAGCTCCCCAACCGGAGGCGAGGCGTAGGGAATCCCCAACCAGGCGATCGTATTATCCTTATCTTCCATGCCTTGGACGAGGCCATAGCGGGTTCCGGCGAGAGAATCGCCTCGCCATTCGGCGGGGCTAAAGAAAACCTCCGAGGATTCGGGAGGCAGGGTGGCGCAGGACGCGAAAATCAGAGCGAGCGAAACGACGAGGATCGTAAGCGGGCGAATATTTTTAATTTTTTCCATTATAAAAATATACTGCGTTATTCTTCGCGGCGGCAATGAAATGGCCAACGTTGACCTTCGGACAGGGCTCGACTACACTTGGTTTCGCCTGCCGGCGATTCAACCCGAGAAAAGGCGAGGATTTCATGCGAGAGCTACATCGTTGCCCCTGGTGCGGCACGGATCCCCTGTACCTGAAGTATCACGACGAGGAATGGGGCGCTCCCGTCCACGACGAACAGCGCCATTTCGAGTTTCTGCTGTTGGAGACCATGCAGGCCGGGCTTTCCTGGCGCTGCGTCCTGGGAAAGCGCGAAGCCTTCAGAAAAGCCTTCGACGACTTCGACGTCACTAAGGTGGCCGCGTATGGGGCGCCGAAGATCGAATCCCTGCTTCAGGACCCAGGCATAATCAGAAATCGAAGAAAAATCGAAGGGGCGGTGAAAAACGCCAGGGCTTTTATTCGCGTCGCGGAAGAGTTCGGCGGCTTCGACGCCTATATCTGGTCCTGGACCCAGGGCAAGCCCCACGTGAACCGCTGGCGCTCGATGGCAGAGATACCCACCCTTTCCCCGCTCTCGGACGCCCTCGCGGCCGACATGAAGAAGCGGGGCTTCTCCTACGTGGGCAGCACGACCATCTACGCCCACCTCCAGGCCATCGGCGTAATCAACGATCACCTGGAAAGCTGCTTTCGCTGGAAGGAACTCAATCAATGATGAATATCATCGAAGCCATAAACCAGCGCCGATCTGTCAGGAGCTTTTCCCCCAGGGTGATGGACCGAAAGGACGTGGAAGCCATCCAGGGCATTCTGGATCGCGCCGCTTCCGAGCCCGGCCCCTTCGGGACGAGAGTGCGCTGCGCGCTTCATGTCGATCCCTCGGGCTCCGGAGAAGCCAGGCTGGGTACCTACGGTCTTGTTTCGGGAGCTTCGGCCTTCATAATGCCAGTAATCGCTCCCGCCCCTGGGGCGATGGAGGACCTGGGTTGGACCGCCGAAAGAGCAATCATCGATCTCTGGGCGGCGGGATGGGCAAGCTGTTGGATAGGCGGCGTCTTTTCGAGATCTAAGGCGGCGAGCCTGGCGGGAGCCTCGGGGGAGGAATATGTTCCCATCGTCGTCGCCCTGGGCAAGGAGGCCGAACGCAGAAGCCTCATGGACAGGATGGTCACCCGAGCTTCCGGAGACAGGCTGCGCAAGCCCTTGGCGGAGCTTTGCTTTTTTGCCGACGGTTCGGCCCTGAAAGTGGACGCCCTGGCATCAGGCTGGGGAATAGCTTTGAAAGCTCTGCGCCTTTCCCCCTCCGCGTCCAACAAGCAACCCTGGCGCATTGTCTGGAATTCCCAAGACCAGCTCTTGGTGCTTTTCCTGGAGGAGGACAGGCTTTATAACAACAGCCTGGGGCATACCCATTTGCAGAACATCGACATGGGCATAGCCATGTACCATTTCTCGGCTGCCGCGGGCTACGCAGGCCTCAAGGGCGCCTGGGCTCCCTGGGTCGACCGCGAAGGCTCCTTTGTGGAGGCGAAAAGAGATGGGCTGGGAAACATGGTAGAAATGGGGAAGGAAAAGGGCTGGAAACCTATCGCCGTATGGCGTTGAAGAGGCGTTTAAGGGGTCCCGAATTCGCGAAGGAGGAGAAATTTGCTTATTACCTGCCTATTCGCTATATTAGAAAGGTAGAATTTAATATGGACAGGGTATAGACCCGGCTAATCATGAACAGGAGGATTTTATGATTTCAAAGAAAATGGCGGATAGGATCAATCTTCAAATCAATCGCGAAATGTATTCGGCCTTCCTATATCTGGCCATGGCCGCGGCCATGAAGGAAAAGGGCTACACTGGCATAGGCAAGTGGCTTACCGTCCAGTATCACGAAGAGATGTTTCATGCCATGAAATTCGTCAAATACCTGGAAGAGCAGGGCGCGGCGGCGAAGTACGAGCAAATCGACAAACCTAACTTCAAGGACGGAAGCGTACGGGAATACTTCGAGCAGGTGCTCAAGCATGAGCAGTTCGTCACCTCCAGCATCCGCGAAATCGTGGAGCTGGCGAGGGCTGAAAAGGACTACGCCACGGAGAACCTGCTTCAGTGGTATATCAACGAGCAGGTGGAAGAGGAAGCTAACGACAACGAGATCCTGCAGACCATCGATCTCATGGGAAACAGCGCCCACAGCCTCTACATGCTGAATGTCCAGCTCGGAAAGCGCGAAAACGGCGCTTCCCTGGATTTCACCGCCATCTGATCGATTTTTTGCGATTCCGAAAGCCCGGGGACCTCGCCCCGGGCTTTTTTATTGCCTTGAATTACCGTATTCTAGCCCAATGGCTTCGATCAAATACCTAAGCACAAGAAAGGGCGCCGCCGGAAAAGGCGGCGTGGGAATCGAGGAAGCGATAGCCTCAGGCATGCCCTCGGACGGAGGCCTCTTCGTCCCTGATAAGCTCCCCTCCCTGCCGGCCAGGATTTTCCAGCCGGAAAAACTCGGTTATGCCGAACTTGCATATCTTGTTTTGGAACCTTTTTTCCCGGATTGGGGCCCAAAGCTCCGTTTCATTCTCGAAAGGGCCTACGGCTCGCTTTTCGATCATCCCGAAATCGCACCCGTCAGGGAGCTCGGCTCCGAAGGGCAGGGGCTGTATCTGCTGGAACTGTTCCATGGACCCACCTGCGCGTTCAAGGACATGGCCTTGAGCCTTCTAGGCGGATTCCTGCGCGAGAGTCTGGACAGGCTTGGCCGGAAAGAACCTGTGCTCGTGCTCACCGCCACCTCCGGCGACACTGGATCGGCCGCCCTCGCCGGACTTTCGGACGTGGAAGGCATCCATACGGCGGTGTTCTACCCCAGCGAGGGGACGAGCGAAATACAACGGCTGCAGATGACCTGCACTTCGGCCGAGCGCCGCTATGTCGCGGGCTTGAGGGGCAATTTTGACGACGCCCAGCGGGCGGTGAAGCGGGCCTTCGCCCGCGCGGCCGCGGGCGAAGGCCCGCTGGCCGGGATCCGCCTCTCCTCCGCCAATTCCATCAACATCGGCAGGCTCCTGCCCCAGATCGTCTACTACGTCGCCGCCTGGAGGCGGCTGCGGGAAGAAGGCAGGCTCGGCCCAGGCGGCGCGATGCACGTCGCCGTGCCCACGGGCAATTTCGGCGATATACTCGCCGCCAGGTACGCCAAGGCAATGGGCCTCCCCGTCGCTTTTCTTGTCTGCGCCTCCAACGCCAACAAGGTATTGGCGGATTTTTTCGCCACCGGAGTCTACGACAGAAAGCGCGAGCTGGTGAGGACCGAAAGCCCCTCCATGGATATCCTCGTCTCCAGCAATCTCGAGCGGCTGCTCTACATGGCCTCGGGCGGCGACGGGAGTCGGGTGGCCTTCCTCATGCGACAGCTGAACGAGAACGGCTGCTTCGAAATATCGGAAGACGAGCAACGCTACATGAAAGACTTCGCCGCGGGCTGGTGCAGCGACGCGGCGGCGAAGTCAATGATCGCCGAGGTCTGGAGAAGCGATTCCGTCCTCGTCGATCCCCATACTGCGACCGGTCTGGAGGTGGCGACGCGCCTGGCCCAAGCCTTGCGTCCTGAAGCCCCGATCCTCGTGGCCGCGACGGCCAGCCCTTTCAAATTCCCGAGGGCTTGCCTCGACGCCTTGGCGGCTGGAACGGAGGCTATGCCCGCCGCCGCGCAAAATGGCGGAAGGGCTGATCTTCGTCTCGGGGACCTAGGACTGGCCGAAAAGCTCGCCGGGCTCACCGGCCTGGCCTTGCCAAAGGCCATTGCTGGATTAAAGGGCAAACCTGTTACCCACAGGGCGATGCTAGACCCGCAGGACGTGGAAGCCGCCCTCGCGGAGTATGTAGCTCGCAACTTTGGCGTAAAATCATGAAATTCATGATCGCCGTCCCGGCTACAAGCGCCAATATAGGGCCAGGTTTCGATGCCATGGGCCTCGCTCTCTCCCTTTATAATCGTTTTGAGGTAAAACAAGCGGAACGGACCAAAATCCTCGGCTGCGAAGAACGGTTCACCGGGCCGGATAATCTCTTCCTGCAGGCTTATCGCCACGCGGCTGCCGAGCTGGGTATCAGGGCTCCCGAAATCGAACTGACAGTGGATGCCCAAATCCCCTTGGCCCGAGGCCTGGGTTCCAGCGCCGCCATGATCGTCGGAGGGGTCGCCGCGGCCTTCGTCTCGGCCGGGGTAGGAGCCGCGGGCTTTGGCGAGGACGATAGGCGGCGGATTTTCGAGATCGCCGCGGCACTCGAAGGGCACCCCGACAACGCCGCCCCGGCGGTCTTCGGCGGATTCTGCAGCTCCATCCTCAAGGAACGAGGCTCTCCCCGGGCTTTCTACGCCCATTGCGCAGTGGATCCCCAGTGGCGTTTCCACGCCCTCGTCCCGCCCTTCGAGCTGTCGACGCGAAAAGCCCGGGCCGCCCTGCCCGAATCCATCCCCCGCCGCGACGCCGTATTCAACCTCGGCAGGGCGGCCCTCCTCGCCCTCGCATTCCAGACCGGGCGCCTCGATCTGGTGAGCGCCGCCTGCGAGGACAAGATCCACCAGCCCTATCGCGCCCCCCTGGTGGCCGGATACGAGGAAATTACGCGCCTGTGCGAAGGAAAAGGCGCTCGGGCGGTCTGGCTCTCGGGCGCGGGTCCTACGATCATGGCTCTGAGCCCCGGAAGCGCCGAGACGGATGAATTGTTCGCCGCCCTCGACCGAAAACTCGAATCCCGGCCCGAAGGCGCCTGGCGGCAGATCGTCCTGCGAGCCGATAATGACGGGCTTAAAGCTGAGGTTTCCTGACTATCACGACGCAACGCTCTTCTTCCAGGAAGGGAACCCATACAGGCTGGATCTGAGCCTGGGAGAAGGGCGCGGCCAGCAAAGGATCCACCGCCATTCCCGCAAGCTCAAGCTTGGCGTTGAACTGCTTTCCCTTGTAAGCGAACAGGGCGCCCCCCGGCTTCAGGTTTTTCCAGATCGACTTGAAAAGCTTCAGCTCGGAAAAAGGCCTGAAAGCCCTGAAAAGCACGATGTCGTGGGGGCCGGAAGCCCGTTCGGCGTCGCCTTCGATTATCTCCACGTTGTCCAGCGAAAGAATGACCTTCTGGCTTTCGAGAAACGTTGTGCGTTTCCCCATTCTCTCGACGAGCTTGAATTTCCTGGCGGGCATTATGACGCTTAGCGGGATCCCTGGAAGACCTGCTCCCGTTCCGATATCGGTCAACGTCGAATAGCTCGAGTTCTTTTTCGCTTCGGTACCGGCTTCTATTCCGTCATCGCTTTTAGCCGCGTTGCCCGCCATCGCCTGGTCCGTTTCGGCCAAAAGCCCCTCCAGAATCCGCCAGGGAGCGAGGCTGTCCAGAATATGCTTGATGACCAGGTCCTGTCCCGAGGCGTTCACCAGGCCGTAGGTCGGATTCCATGTCTCGATCTCCTGGACGTAGCGATAGAGCGTTTCCAAGGCCCGGTCCCGTCCCTCGATTCCGAGCGAGGACAGTCCCCTTTCCAGGAGCGATAGCAATTCATCCATATGATGAATTCTATATTTAAAATAATTGTTTTTCCACTACCCTCTTCTAGTTGACAAGGACCCCAAGGTGCAAGGATACTGAAATCCCATGAAGAAGCTGATATTTGTTACCGGCGGGGTCTGCTCTTCACTGGGAAAGGGCATAGCCGCATCTTCGCTCGGCGCCCTCATGGAAGCCCGCGGATTCAACGTCCGCATGGTCAAGATCGATCCCTACCTTAATGTCGACGCAGGCACGATGAGCCCCTACCAACATGGCGAGGTCTATGTCACCGACGACGGGGCCGAAACGGACCTCGACCTGGGCAACTACGGGCGTTTTACCAGAGCGCCTTTATCAAGGATAAATTCCATCACCACGGGACAGGTGTACAAGACGGTCATCGAGCGGGAGCGGGCCGGAGATTTCTTGGGCCGCACCGTCCAGGTGATCCCCCACATCACCGACGAGATAAAACGGCGCATTCTCCTGGTTGCGGACGAGCCTGAGGTGGACATCACCATAATCGAAGTCGGCGGCACGGTCGGAGATATGGAATCCGTTCCCTTCCTGGAGGCTGCCCGCCAGCTCATCCACGAATTCGGAAGGCAGAACGCCGTATCGGTCCACGTCACGCTGGTGCCTTCGGTTTCCGGCGGCGAGATAAAGACCAAGCCCACCCAGCACGCGGTCAAGGAACTCCAGGAGATAGGCATCCAGCCCGACGTCCTGGTGCTGCGCTCGAAGGAAGCCCTAGGCCTCGAACTGAGAAAAAAGATTTCTTCCTTCACAAACGTTGAGCTTGAGGGAGTGATATCCGGATACGACGTCGCAGCGATCTACGAATTGCCGCTTGTATACCACGCCCAGGGCATCGACAGTTTCATCCTGAAAAAAATGAACGTCGAAAGCAGGCATGCCGAGTTGGGCCCATGGCAGTCGGTGGTCCAGAAGATCCGTCACCCCGCATCCAAAGTGCGAATCGGCGTCGTGGGCAAGTACATGGAACTTCACGACGCTTACAAATCCGTTTGGGAGGCCTTGGCACATGGGGGCATCGCCAACAATGTCCAGGTCGAGCTGGTGAAAATCGATTCCAGCTCGCTGGAGGCCGACCCTGACAAGTCTGGCGTCCTGGTAGACAAAAGGCTCGAGGAAGCCTTCGCCGGAGTGGACGGCGTTCTCGTGCCCGGCGGCTTCGGCTCCCGGGGCATCGAGGGCATGATCGAAGCGGCCCGATACGCTCGAACGAAGGGCTTGCCCTATTTCGGCATCTGCCTGGGCATGCAGATAATGGTGATCGAGTACGCGAGGAATGTCGCGCTTTGGCAAGACGCCCATTCGGGCGAGTTCTCCAAGACCACGAAACATCCAGTGGTCTCCCTCCTGGAGGAACAAATCGACGTCAAGGCCTATGGCGGAACCATGCGCCTGGGCGCTAGCGAGTCGAAGACTAAGGAAGGCAGCGCCATTCGGAGGGCCTACGGAACGGAAAGTATTTTAGAGCGCCACAGGCACCGCTACGAAGTCTCCAACGCCTTCAAGGGCAATCTCGAAGCCGCGGGGCTCGTCGTCGCGGCTACCACACCCGACGGTTGCCTGGTGGAAGCTTGCGAATGGCCGAATCATCCCTGGGGCCTGGGGGTCCAGTTCCATCCAGAGTTCAAGTCCAGGCCGACTCAGGCCCACCCGCTTTTCGCCGCATTTATCGCGGCCTGCCGGAAGCGCTCCGCCGGTCCCGCCCCGTCCAGGAGCGGCGAATAGCTCGTATTGACAGGGTTCCGGGCTGATTCCATACTCGAACGACATGGCCTTTGAAAAAAGTCCCGGCAGGCCGCGGTATCCGCAGCCCAGGCCTTTGACCGCCTTCCCCGTCGCGTTCTTCGCCGCAATCATCGGGGCGTTCGCGCTGTTTTTTTCCTGTTCCCTGGCAGAAGAAAACGCCCCAGTCTCCCAAGGCGAGCTTCCCGAGGCCGTTTTCTATGACTACCGCAGGGAAGAGATAGGTAAAAATGGCCTGAGCTTCGTGGCCCAAGCCGAACGGGCGGAATACTTCAAGGAAAAGGGACTCCTGGTCGTCTACGGCCTTAGTTTCGAAGACATCGGCGATGACGGCCGCAGCGTTGTCGCGTCAGGCGAGGCCGACGAGGCCTATTACTACGAGGATACCGGCGATGCCGAGGTTTCGGGCTCGGTGCGCATTCGCTCGCTGGAGGATGACACGAGCTTCGAGACTGACAGCCTAAAATACTTTTCCGCCACCGAAACCCTGGAAGGCGGCCCCTCGGATCCGGTACTGGTCAGGGTAGGAGAAAAACTCTTTCTCCAGGGCCGGGGCTTTTTCGCCGATATCCGGGAAAAAAGCTTCGCCTTCAGGGGAGGCGTAGAAGGAATGATCCAAAATAAGGCGTCATCGATGCGGAGGGAGGAGTGAAGCGATGAAAATGCAAACCCCGGGGAAAAAACATTGGCGCCATACCCTCATGCGCGCCAGTACTTCTCGATTCTCTACAGGACTCGATCTTTGGCTTTTCGTCCTCGCCATCGGCATTTTTTCGTCGTTCGTCATTCCTTTGGGCGCCCAGGAAGCCGCGGCGGGGCAGGAGGGAGAGCTCCAGACTATCACTTTTTCAGCTGACAGGATGGAGAGCGTCATAGCCAAAGACAAGGAAAAAACCGTCCTAATCGGCTCCGCGGTGGTGAATACCGAAAGCATGGAGATCAAGGCCGACTGGATCGAGCTTTCCGGCGCGGACTACAACAATGTCATCTGCAAGGGCAACGTCATCGTCTACGACGAATCCGAGGGCTTCTTGCTCAAGGCCGAAGCCCTGGAGTACGCCCGGGACAGCGAGATAGGCACGGCCACGGCCAAAGTCGTTCTCGAGGACTCCAAGAACGACGTTCTGCTAAAGGCCGATTGGGTGCGGTTCGACCAGGTCCAGTCCACGGTGGACGCAAGGATTGGCGTACGCATCCTCAAGGAAGATTTCGCGGTCAGGGCGGAGTTCGCCCTCTATAACAGGGTGGATGAAAGCCTCAGGCTTTCGGGCTCCCCGGTCGCCGTCTCGGGCGGAGAGCGGGTCGAGGCCGACTCCATGTCGGGCAAGACCGATTTGGGGAGCATGGAGTTTTCGGGACGCGTGAGCGGCACCATCAGCACCAAGAAAAAGGAAGGCTCGAGTCCTTGAGCGAATCCCTGCTGCAAGCGAAGGGCCTGCGCAAATCCTACGGCAAGAAGCTGGCCGTGGACGGGGTCGACTTTTCCATGGGCTCAGGCGAAGTGGTCGGGCTCCTGGGCCCCAACGGCGCGGGCAAGACGACCGTCTTCTACATGCTCGCCGGCTTCCTCAAGCCCAGCGCTGGAACGGTGGAGCTGGACGGCATCGCGCTGAACGGGCTTCCCATGTACCGTCGCGCCAGGCTGGGAATATCCTATCTTCCCCAGGAAGCTTCGATTTTCCGCAAGCTCAGCGTCGAAGACAACATCAAGGCCGTGCTGGAGGCGAGATCGGGTATGGACGAGGCCGCCCGGCGCGTGAGGACGGCCGAACTCCTGGAAGAATTCGGCATAAGCGGCATAGCGAAACAGCCTGGCTATACCCTGTCGGGAGGAGAGCGCCGCCGCACCGAGATTGCCAGGGCCCTGGCCATACAGCCTAAATTCCTGCTGTTGGACGAGCCTTTCACGGGAATCGACCCCATCGCCATACACGAGATCAAAAAGACGGTCCAGCGGCTCAAGGAAGGGGGAATAGGGATTCTGCTCACCGACCACAACGTGCGCGACACCTTGGATATCACCGATAGGTCCTATATCATCCACCTCGGAAAGATCGTGGTTTCCGGAAATCGCGAAGCGGTGCTGAACGACGAGTCCGCCCGGCGGCTTTACCTCGGCCAGGAATTCAGGATGTAAGTTACACCCTGTAAATAATTCAATAATTCTTGACGTTGCCTAGCTTGTCGCATAAACTGCAACTCACGGGGAAAATTTGAAATATTCCCGCAAAGCTTCTGAAGCGCGATTTGTGCTTTCGAATGTGTCCAATTTTTAGGAGGCGTTTCGATGAAAAAGGCATTGCTGATTCTCCTCGCCCTCATGCTCGCCGCGAGCCTGGGCGCCCAGAACAAGGCCGGCTGGCCCGACCAGCTCAAGTTCATGGCCGGCCCCCCGGGAGGAAACTGGTTCGCTTTGGGCACCGCTCTCTCCGAGCTTTGGAGCAAGCAGGTCCTTCAGACCACTTCATCAACCGGCGGCGGCGTTGCCAATATTCTCAACGCCGACCTGAAGAAAGGCGATTTCGGCTTCTCCGTCGTATCCCTCGTGGGCGCCGCCCTGGCGTCAGAAGAGGACTTCGCCGGCAAGCAGATCAAGAACGCCGTGGTCATGGCCAACCTCTACACCCAGTTCACCTACTACATCATCCGCAAGGATTTCGCGGACAAGAACGGGATCAAGAGCCTCGACGACCTGCTGGCCAAGGATATTCCCGTGCGCTTCGCCACCCTCAAGCCGGGCACCGCCTCCGAGTTCGTCATCAAGGCCATGTTCAAGAAAGGCTACGGTACCGATTACGACAAGCTCAAGAAGAAGGGCTGGACCTTCGAGTTCACCTCCTACGAGAACGGCGCGGACCTAATGGCCGACAACCACCTCGACCTCTTCGCCTTCTCGGTCGGCAAGGTAGCCAGCATCGTCATGAACATCGAGAGCTCCACCCCCATCTACATCTTGCCCGTGGGCCAGAAGGCCCTGGACGCCCTGGCCAACGCCTACGGCACCACCACTTTCACCGTCGAGCCCGGCATTTACAAGAGCGTGAAGGAACCGGTCAAGACCATCGGCGATTTTAACTGCATCGTGGTTCGCAAAGATCTCCCGGAGGACTTGGTCTACGAACTCAACAAGGCCATGTGGGAAGGCCGGGCCGGCATCACGGCCGCCGTGAAGGACTTCGGCGAGCTTACCGTCAAGGACGCCCTGCCCTCCAATCTGCCCGTCCATCCGGGCTCGCTCAAGTTCTGGAAGAGCGCGAAGTAACTTGCCTCACGCGGGAAATCTTTCCCGCAGAGAAGGAGGCGGGCAGCCAGCCGGCCTCCTTCTCCCTTTCCTACCCTATGTTTGGAGTCCCCCATGAGAAAACTTACAGGCGTACCCAAGAAGATCCTCTATGTGTACATAGTCCTGATAGGCCTCTTTCATATCTACACCTCCGTGTTCGGCAATTTTGAGGCCTATCTCCAGAGATCCCTCCACCTGAGCATGGTCCTTCCCCTGGCCTACCTTCTCTGGCCGGCGAGCAAGAAGGCCTCGAAGGATAAGGTACCCTGGTACGATTTCGTTCTCGCCCTGGCCTGCTTCGCCCCCGGGGCCTACATCGTCGCCAATTACTGGAGCATAACCACGAGGATAGTCCAGATAGATCCGGTGACGAACGCCCAGCTCGCCCTGGGCATCCTCCTGGTCGTCCTTCTGCTTGAAGCTTCCAGGCGCGTCGTGGGCCTGCCCATCACCATCATCGGCCTTGTGGCCATACTCTACATGCTCTTCGGCGACAGGATCGGAGGTCTCTTCCAAGGTATTTCCTTTAGCCTGCCCGAAGTGATCGAGCAATCCTTCCTCACCGACGAAGGCATTTTCTCCTCGCCCCTGGGCGTATCGGCCACCTACGTCATGGTCTTCCTCATTTTCGGAGGATTTCTGGAGAAAACCGGCGTGGGCGCCTATTTCATGGATCTTGCCCAGGCCTTCACGGGCACCCAGCCTGGGGGACCCGCCCTTATCGCCGTCACTTCCTCCTGCCTTTTCGGTTCCATCTCCGGCTCGGCGGTGGCCAATGTCTATGGTACCGGCACCTTCACCATTCCCCTGATGAAAAAAATCGGTTATCCGGCCCATTTCGCCGGAGCTGTAGAGGCTGTGGCATCCACAGGCGGGCAGATAATGCCCCCCGTCATGGGAGCCGGAGCCTTTCTCATGGCCTCCTTCCTCGGCCTTCCCTACCGCACGATAATGATCGCCGCCCTCCTGCCGGCCGTCATGTATTACGGCGCCGTGTTCCTCATGGTCCGGCTGGCCGCCCATAAAAACAATATGAGGGGATTGGACGCCAAGGATCTCCCCTCTAAAAACGCTGTGCTCAAGAAGTTGTACATGATCATCCCCCTGGCGGGAGTCGTGTACTTTCTCCTCTCGGGCTCAACCCCTATGAAGGCCGCCATCATGGGAATCCTGCTCTGCTGGATCGTGGCCTTCTTCCTGCCCAAGACCGACAACGCCAAACGGCGAACGCTCTCCTACGCCGCCGGCACGGTCGTGGCGCTTGGATTCTTCGTTCTGGTCTTTCTACCCGGCGTAGGGGAATTCGTATCGGATTCGACAGCCGCCACTGCAGTTTTCGCGGCGCTAGCCTTGGTTTCGGTCTTCTTGAACGCCGGGATGGACCTGAAGGACATCATCGACGCTATTTACCAGGGAGCCAAGGATATACCCCTCATCGCCATAGCCTGCGCCACCGCGGGCATCGTGCTGGGAGCCGTCGCCTTGACCGGCATAGGCGGTAAACTCGTGGGATTCGTCCTTTCCTTCGCCAAAGACATTCCCATTCTCGGCTTGATCCTCATCATGCTCATCTCGATTTTTCTGGGCATGGGCCTGCCTACCACCGGGGCCTATATTCTCGCGGCGGCACTAGGTGCGCCCATCCTGGTCAAGATGGGCTTCTCGCCCCTGGCTTCCCACATGTTCGTCTTCTATTTCGCCGTCATTTCGAACATTACGCCCCCGGTCGCACTCGCCTGCTTCGCTGCCAGTTCGATATCGGGGGCCAACCCCAACAAGATAGGCTTCCAGGCCATGCGCCTCGGCTTCCTGGCGTTCATAGTGCCCTTCGCCTTTTGCTACGATCCCGGATTGCTCATGGAAGGGGGGCTCGCGGCCAACCTCTGGGCGATCGCCTCGGGGGCCATCGCCATCTTAGCCTTTGGATACTTCTGGATGGGTTACATAACGAGACCCATCCCGATCTGGCTGAGGGCGATACTCCTGGCCGCGGGGGTATACGTGCTCTTCCCCGGGACCTTGCCAGTGCTTTTAAGCGGCGCGGTTGTCATAGGATCCTATTTGTTCTCGAAGCTCACGGGGGCTAAGCAAGTCTCCGACGCAGCGATGTAAGGCAAATAGTCGGATCGAGGCCGCGAGGGAAGCGCTGGCGCTTCCCTCGCGGCCGGGGCTAAAGACGACGCCTTGAGCGGAATTGAAATATAGATTGACGATGGATTCTCGGCATGGTACATTTAATGTTGCCCGTACGGGCTGCCCACCATTTTTCTAAACGGAAGACAAATGAGGTATTTTGACACTCATGCCCACATCGGGCTTATATACGATGACCCGATCGAACAACTCCTTGTTTGCCAGCAGGCTAAGCAGGCCGGGGTGGGGCGGATCATCAGCATCTGCAACAGCCTCGTCGACTTCAAGCAGGTATACGAAAATCTGAAGCCTGCGGAGCATGTCTTCCATGCGGTGGGCGTTTCTCCCTCAGAAGTGGCCAATCCCGGCAGGGATTGGCAGTCCACGATCGAAGAAGCGGTCAAGCTGCCCAGGGTCATCGCCTTAGGCGAGATCGGCCTGGACTATTTCCATAAGTACGGGGACAGGCGAAGCCAGATCGAGCTCTTCATCGAACAGCTCGAGATGGCCACTAGGCTCGACCTGCCGGTCATAATCCATAACCGGGAGGCGGGCAAGGATGTCCTGGAGGTTCTGCGGGACCGCATTCCGCCTTCGGGGGCTGTGCTCCACTGCTATTCGGAAAACGCGGAGTACGCCGACAGGGTGCTGTCGGCTGGCCTGAACGTTTACTTTTCCTTCGCGGGCAACCTTACCTACCGCAACGCCCGCAACCTGCACGAGACCGTTTCCATGCTCCCCTACGACAGGATTCTCGTGGAGAGCGAAGCTCCCTTCATGGTTCCCGCCGAGTACAGGGGCAAGCGGAACAAGCCCGAATACCTGCCCTCGACGGCATGGTTCCTTTCGGAGATTCTCCAGATGGACCCTGAGGAAGCCGCCGAGATGACCTATCAGAATGCCTGCAGGTTCTTCAAGCTCGAGCCCTGAGCCTTGCGGCCCCTTCATCGGGGGCCGGCGTCTTGCAACCCCCTTTTTTCTCGCCCCCGTGGCCGGATATTCCGACGCGGCCTTCAGATCAGTTTGTTTCGAAATGGGCGCCTCGCTCTGCTATACCGAAATGGTAAGCGCCGAGGCGCTGACGAGGAAGAACAAGAAGACCGAGTATCTCCTGGGCCGCGAAGAGAGCGAGGCCTACTATGCCATACAGCTTTTCGGCTCCAATCCCGAGGTGCTGGCGCGCGCGGCCGCGGCGGCGGCCGCGCGCGCCCCTTTGCTCATAGACCTCAACTGCGGCTGCCCCGTGCCCAAAATCGTGCGCACCGGCTCGGGCTCGGCCCTCCTTAAGAACCCGGCGCTCATCCGCGACATCGTCGCCGCCATGGCTAAGGCCTCGGGGCTGCCGGTAACGGTCAAGCTCAGGCTCGGCTGGGACGAAGGTTCCGTCAACTACCTCGATACCGCCGCGGCGGCCCTCGAGGGCGGGGCGGCCGCCATCACCCTGCACGGCCGGACAAGGGCCCAGGGTTACGGGGGCAAGGCCGACTGGGCGGCCATCGGCGCCTTGGCCGGGGCGCTGAAGAGCTCCGGCACGCCTGTCTTCGGCTCCGGCGACGCCTTCAGCGCCCCGGCCGCCCTCTCCATGCTCCAGGAAACCGGCTGCGCCGGAGTGATGATAGCCCGGGGCGCCATGGGAAACCCCTTCATCTTCGCCGAGGCCGCCGCCCTCTTCCGGGGCGAAGCGCCGCCTGCTGTCTCGAACGCCGAGGTAGCCGCCGCGGCGAGACGGCACCTGGAGCGCTCCTCGCGTTTCCTCGGGGAAAAGACAGCTTGTGTTGAGTTTCGTAAACAATTTTGCGCATATTCCAAGGGACGACAGGGCGGGGCGAGGTTGAGGGAAAAGGCCGTCCACTCTTCCACGCTCGCCGAATTCAACGCCGTGCTGGACGAATTCGCCGGCGCGTTCTAGCGAATCATCGTAGATCGGGATTTCTGTCCAGAAACGCGTCCAGCCGGCCCTTCAAGCTTTCCTTTTGGCTCGAACCCGGACCCAGGGCGGCTTCGACCTCCAGCCAGGGTAGAACCACATCCTTGTACAAGCTTTCCCAGGAGGTAGGAAGCGGTTTCGGGGCTATGACAGCCTCGACGGGGGGAATCTTGTTTTCCAGATCGTCGTAGAAACGCGGGAGAATGCTTTCCGTCACGTTCCGCAGTGAGGAAAAACCTCCCGCTATGCCGAAAGAAGTCTCGAACAAGCGGAGGCTTCTCGAAGCTTCGAGCAACTTTTCCTGGTTTTCAGGGGTGAAAAACCAACTTAAAAAAGCCTCAGCCGCCGCTTTGGGCTTGGCCCGCCGCGGTATTGCCGCGTAACGGATATCCTCCAGCACCGCGAGGCGATCTTCCTCCATGAGATAATGAAAGTCGAAGTTGGTCCGTGTAGAGGGCGGAAGGGCGAAGAACCGCGTCGCGGCCATCGCGGAAAAGAGGATCCGCCCTGATTCAACGTTTTTATAACCCGGGGCGAAGAGGTAGGAAAAAAGAAAGTTATCCTCCTCGGCCGAAGAACCGTTTGCCGCGGCAGTGTACTGCCTAAGCTCTTCCAGCGCCTTCGCGAGGTTTTCTTCATTCCATGCCAGGACCCTGTCGCTTGCGCTTTTCCCCCTAAGCTCGGAGCCCTCGGGTTCGTGGAAATCCGCCTGCTTGAGTTGGACCCACTGAAAAAGGAACTCCTCGTCCGGCCATCTGGGCGAAAAGCCCATCGTTCCTTTTCCCTTGGATCGCTCCCCCTCGCCCGACATGGACCGCCGCCTGATTTCCTCCAGAGAAATGGCGTTTTTCCCGAGGGACCGCTCTAGTTCGCCAAGTATAAGGGCGGCAGGTTCGCCCTTCTTCTCAAGTACCAGCAGCAGGTCGAAACTCAGAGGCAGGTAAAGCTGCTTGCCGCTTCGCATTCCTGCCTGGAGCAGCCCCGGATAGAAAGAATCGCGAGAAAATACCGCATCACCGAAAAGATAATCCAAGGGCCTGAACTGTTCCGCCAGCTGGGGGCTGCGCAGGCCTCGGCTGATCATCAGCGTTGGCAGGGGCTTCTTTTCGGCTATCGCCTGTTCCAGTTCGCGGGCCGGCTGTTCCGAGTAATGCGTCTCGAAGAGATAGCCGCGCTGCCCCGCGTTGAACAACTCCACGGCGATGAGCAGCTCGGGACTGTCGGTCCAGAGGACTGCGGGTTTTTTCTCCAGGAGGGCGCAGGAGATTAGGGAGCAGGAGAAAAAGTATAGGCTTGCCAGTATCGCTATTATTTTGACACTATATGCCCTGGGCCTTTTTTTTGCCGGCTTCATCGTTATGACGATATAGTCTCGGCCGGGCGATGGCAAGCCGAATAGGACGAATGCCACGCGGGAGCAGCATGGAATCGCGATTTAACCGCCACTCCGATCGTCTCGTCGAGCGGCACGGGGAAAGAGTATGGCGAATAGGGCTGGACGCCGGTTTCACCTGCCCTCACCGCGAAGGCGGCCGCGGAGCCGGGGGCTGCGCGTTCTGCGCTCCCGACGCAGGGCTCGCGGCCTACCAGCACGACGGCCGGCGCCTTGTGGAAGACCTTGACGAGCAAATTTCCCGAGGACTCGGATTTTTGCGAAGCCGTTACAAAGCTCGGCTTTTTTTCCTCTATTTCCAAGCCTATTCCTGCACTAATCTCCCTGTGGCCCAGCTTTCCCGGATCTACGACAGCGCCATCGCCCTCTTCGACGCCAAGGCTCCCGGCTCCCTCAAAGGCATAGTGGTATCCACGCGGCCCGACTGCCTGGACAGGGCCAAGGCTGAACTGCTTTCTTCTTATGCCGCCAGAAGCCTGGAGGTATGGCTCGAGCTCGGCCTCCAGAGCTCCAGCGACGCGAGCCTCGCCCGAATAAACCGCGGCCATGACGTCAAGGCTTTCGTAGACGCGGCCGGCGCCTCCCGGGGCCTGGGGATCAAGCGGGCCTGCCACCTTATTCTCGGCCTGCCCGGCGAGACTAAAAACGACATGCTTCGATCGGCTGGATTCGCCGCCGACCAGGGCATGGAGGGGATCAAGTTCCACGATCTCAGGCTCGTCAAGGGTTCGTCCCTCGCCCGTTGCCTCGCGGCGGGGGAGTACGCCTCTCTCCATCCTTCCCGACTTCCCGGCCTCCTGGCCGAAATCCTTGAAATCTTGCCCTGGGATATGGAAATCCTGAGGCTCTCCGCTGATTTTCCCAGGGGCCAGTGCCTTGACCTTTTTCCCCCCTACGAAAAAAACCGACTCTATACCGCGGTAGAAGGAATTTTGGCGGCCAGGGATTCCCGCCAGGGCGGTCGATCCGCTCGAGGAGCAGCATAATGAAGGCCTTTCACGCCTTTGTCGAAGGCGAGGTCCAGGGCGTCGGCTTTCGTTACGCAGCCCTGCGCCAAGCCCGGCTTTTGGAACTCAGCGGCTGGGTTCGGAATACCCAGGATGGCGAGGTGGAAGTCTGGGCCCAAGGGGGCGACGAAGCCTTGGAGAGCTTCCTGGAGTGGCTGCATCGGGGACCGGCCTATGCCGATGTACTGGCGGTTCGTTCTGCCTGGCAGGAACCCGACAACCGTTACGGTACTTTCGAGATAGCTTTCTAGTCGATTTATATATACATTTTATGATATTGGAGGAATCATGGATACCGGATTGAAGAATAAGGTGGTTTTCGCGTCAGCGGCCACGGATGGCCTTGGCTTGAGCATAGCCGAGACCGCTCTCGCCGACGGAGCTCAGGTTTTTCTCGGCGGCAGGTCAAAGGAACGGCTCGATGTCGCCATCAAGCACTTGGGTTCGGTCGCCGCCGCGTCGGGCGGCAAGGTGGCGGGGGCGCTGCTCGACATGTCGTCCGCCGAATCCGTAAAAACCTGGGTGACCGAAGGCAAGAAGATCCTCGGCGAGCCCTGGGGGCTCCTGGTCAACGCCGGCGGACCCCCGGCGGGCAATTTCCAGTCCTTCGCCGACGACGCGGCTTGGTATGCTGCCTTTGAGCTCACCCTCATGTCCTCGGTTCGCCTTATCCGGGAAGTTCTTCCATCCTTAAAGACTAATGGCGGCTCCATACTCGCCATCACCTCCAGTTCCGTCAAGGAACCCTGGCCCGGGCTCATTCTCTCCGGCGTCATGAGATCCGGAGTGTCCAGCCTGCTCAAGTCGCTTTCGGTAGAGCTGGCTCCCTTCGGCATACGGGTAAACAACATAGCCCCGGGCAACATCATGACCCAGCGCCTTGTGAAGCTCATCGCCCACGAAGCCGCCCAGGCGGGAAAGACCCCGGAAAAGCGCAGGACGGAGCGCGAGGCCGCCATCCCCTTGGGCCGCATCGGCGAAGTGGCCGAGTTCGGCAGGGTCGGCGCCTTCCTCCTCTCGCCCGCCGCCTCCTACGTGAGCGGCCAAACCATCCTGGTGGACGGGGCCGCGTCGAAATTCCTTTACTGAAGGAAAAGAGCGGGGCTAGCCCCGCTCTTGCTTTTTTCGACAGAAAGCCAGGATCCTCGGCTCTTCCCCGCACGATAATCTGAAGCGCTAGTAATTGCTAATAATGCAACTATAATAAAATCACAAAGCATATCATCAGATTGCATAAGCCGCACCCAGGTAGCGAACTGAGGATGTATCAAATAGATCTGGTTCGGGAAGAACTGGAGGGGAAGGGGATAATATGAAAGACGTGCTTACCTATAAAGAGTATATGGGACCTGTGCACTACTGCGCCTAAGATGAGGTTTTCTATGGGAAAATTGAAGGAATAGAAGACTTGGTTTCTTTTGAGGCAAAAAGCGTCGATGCGCTCAAGACGGCATTCCAGGAATCCGTAGAGGATTATCCCGATATATGCGAGAAAAATAACAAGGATGCGGAAAAATCGTATAAGGGCAGTTTCAATGTAAGAATTCCGCCCGAGTTACATAAAAAGGCGAAGCGAACGGCGGTGAAGATGGGGATCTCGCTGAATCAGTTCATGCAAAAAGCGCTTGAAGATGAATTGGCTAAGGAAGATGTTCTACGTTAGCGCAGAGGTGCAAAAGGCGGGACGCCGGGATTATCCCATACCGGGAGAGCGCCCAAAGCCCTGATAGATAGGAGAGGCCGTAGGTTTTAGTAAAAAAAAAAGTATTGTATCTATTGACAGAAACATCGCCTTCATGGTTTATATGTGTTTCTACTAAAAGAAACGCATATGGAAATCAAGGAGGCGCGTATGATGACAAAGGTTCAGCTGCGAGAAGATGAGATGCCCCGGTCCTGGTACAACCTGGCCGCCGATTTGCCCGGCACGATGCTGCCTCCTCTTGGAGGGGACGGAAAGCCAGTAGGTCCCGAGCAGCTGGCGCCGGTTTTCCCCATGAACCTTATAGAGCAGGAAGTCTCCAGAGATCGCTGGATCGATATCCCCGAAGAAGTTTTGGCCATCCTATACCGCTGGCGGCCATCTCCCCTGCACAGGGCGTATGGCTTGGAGAAGGCGCTCAAGACTCCCGCCAGGATTTACTACAAGAACGAAGGCGTCTCGCCCGCGGGCAGCCACAAGCCCAACACAGCCGTGCCCCAGGCATACTACAACAAGATTTCGGGCATAGAAAAACTCACCACCGAGACCGGGGCGGGCCAGTGGGGCTCTGCCCTCTCCTTCGCCTGTTCCCAGTTCGGGCTGGAATGCAAGGTCTACATGGTCCGCTCCAGCTACGAACACAAGCCGTACCGAAAGCACCTCATGCAGACCTGGGGCGGAGTCTGCGTGCCCAGCCCCAGCACCCAGACCAAGGCCGGCCGCGACATCCTGGCCGCCCATCCCGATTCCCCTGGCAGCTTAGGGATAGCGATAAGCGAGGCGGTGGAGGAGGCGGTGAGCGATCCATCGGGCAAGACCAAGTACGCCCTGGGCTCGGTGCTGAACCACGTCATGCTCCACCAAACCCTCATCGGCCTGGAGGCTAAGAAGCAGCTGGCGATATTCGGCGAAAAGAAAGTGGACCAGGTAATAGCCTGCGCCGGCGGCGGCTCCAATTTCGCGGGTCTCTCTTTTCCCTTTTTAGCCGACAAGATAGCGGGAGCCGATATCGAGATAATTCCCGTGGAGCCCAGCTCCTGTCCGAGCCTGACCAGGGGAAAATACTCCTACGATCTCGGCGACGTGGCGGGCATGACTCCCTACCTGCCCATGTATACGTTGGGGCATAGCTTCATCCCCCACGCCATGCACGCCGGCGGCCTGCGCTACCACGGCATGTCGCCCCTGGTTTCCCAGGCGCTGCACGAAGGACTGCTGAGCCCCAGGGCCGTGCCCCAGCTCGAATGCTTCAAGGCGGCCGTCCTGTTCGCGAGGTCCGAAGGTCTCGTGGTGGCGCCGGAGACGAGCCACGCGGTCGCCCAGGTAGTGCGGGAAGCAGAGAAAGCCAGGGCGGAGGGCAAGGAGAAGGTGATCGTTTTCGGTCTCTCCGGCCACGGCATGCTGGATCTCCAGGGTTACGCGGACTATTTCGCCGGCCTCCTGGAAGACTACGAATACCCCGAGGAAGAAGTAAAAGAGGCGATGGCGGCTTTGCCCGATTTCGCACGCATAGCTTGATTCTTGTTGCGTGAATTGGTTCAGGAAGGATAACCGGAAAGCAGGATTGGCAGGATTTATTACATGCATGGAAAATAATTAATACTATTTTTCATGATTTTTCCTGTCGATCCTGCCCTGTCCTTACATCCTGTCGAATTAATGATTTCAAGCCTTGCCTTTTCGGATCAGGACTTCTGATTTTTCTATAGCCGCTTCCATTTTTTCGAGATCGATTTTTTCGTTATGCGCTTTAAAGGACACCTTCGACGTCGGTCTTCGCCCCTTCCCTTACTGGGAATCGGAATCCAGCCAGACTAGGGCTCCCTCTCTGGAATACAAAGTTTACTTACCATGCTTCTTTCCCTGCGGGTGAGCCCGTGCCTACCTCCACCGATCGCCGCTTCACCGCCGGACCTTGACAATCGGGGGTCTTTCGCGTAATGTCGATTCTCGCCGATTCATTTTATTTGGTCGTGGAGCGGTGTCCGAGGGGTTTAAGGAGGCGGTCTTGAAAACCGTTGTACCGCGAGGTACCGGGGGTTCGAATCCCCCCTGCTCCGGAGACGAGCGTTCCAGTTTTTTTGGAGAGGTGCGAGAGCGGCCGAATCGGGCTCCCTGCTAAGGAGTTGTACCTCTAAAGGGTACCGGGGGTTCGAATCCCCCCCTCTCCGTTTCGCGAGGCTATAGCTCAGCTGGATAGAGCTTCAGATTGCGGATCTGAAGGTCGGAGGTTCGAATCCTCTTAGCCTCATTCTTCGTTGGAGAGATGCGAGAGCGGCTGAATCGGGCGGTCTCGAAAACCGTTGAACCTTCATTGGTTCCGGGGGTTCGAATCCCCCTCTCTCCGCCTTACCGATTTTCGGCGCCTCCGCGACGGAGATAGGTGTTTTTTGTCTAGTTTGGAGAGATGACCGAGCGGCCGAAGGTGCGCGATTGGAAGTCGCGTGTATCCGTAAGGGTACCGAGGGTTCAAATCCCTCTCTCTCCGCATAGCGTTCTGAGCGCAGAAAGCCAGGCACTGTGCTCGTAACCGTCGGGAAACCCGCCAGGTCCGGAAGGAAGCAACGGTACCCGAAAGGTGCGGTGCCGCAGAGCGCCTGGCTTTCTGCGCTTCGAGTGCTTTACCCTCTCAGGTCCTCGTGCTATTTTTACCACAATGTCCTACGAAGTAACCGCCACAAGAAAACGACCCCAGACCTTCGAGCAACTCGCGGGACAGCAATTCGTCGCCGCAACCCTCGAAAAGTCCATCGAAACAGGGCGGATAGCCCACGCCTATCTCTTCTCCGGACCCCGGGGCTGCGGCAAGACCAGCACCGCCAGGATCCTGGCCAAGGCCCTGAACTGCGAACAGGGACCGACACCTCAACCCTGCGGAGTCTGCGATTCCTGCAAGTCAATCGCCGCGGGATCTTCCCTGGATGTGATAGAGATAGACGGAGCTTCGAATACCTCGGTGGAGAACGTGCGGCAGATCAAGGACGAGGTTCTGTTCCCGCCCAACTCCAGCCGTTACAAGATATACATCATCGACGAAGTCCACATGCTTTCCACCAGCGCCTTCAACGCGTTGCTGAAGACCATCGAGGAGCCGCCTCCCTACGTGGTTTTCATGTTCGCCACAACCGAGCCCCACAAGGTTCCGGCCACTATAAAGAGCCGCTGCCAGCAGTTCTCCTTCAGGCTAGTGTCGCCCGAGACGCTGGTTGAGCTTCTGAGATCCGCCGCCTCCGATATCGATGTCGAGGCCGAGCCGGAAGCCCTGCTCTGGATCGCCCGGGAGTCCGGCGGCTCGGTCCGGGACGCATACACCCTCTTCGATCAGATCGCCTCATTTTCGGAAGGTAAAATAACCGCCGCCCTGATCAGGGAAAAGCTCGGCCTGGTGGGCCAGGACAGGATGAACTGCCTCTTCGGGCGTTTCGTGGCGGGAGACGGGGCCGGAGCTCTTGCCGACCTGGAAGAAATCCTTTCCTCGGGCGTGTCGCCGGAGCAGTTCGTCTCCGACACAGTGGAATACTGCAGGGCACTTTTGCTGCTCAAGAACGGCATCACCCGGGAAAGCCTCCTGGGCGTCCCTCTTTCTTCCTTCGACCTGGCTATCGGAGAAGCTTTGGGCGGCGAGATGATCGAGAAGCTGTTATCGATGTTCCTGGCGGCCTATCGGAATCTAAAGGAAAGCATAGACCCGCGCTACGAGCTCGACCTCGTCGTGGCCAAGGCTTCCCATATCCTGGACTATATCCAGCCCTCGGAGCTCGCCCGGTCGGTGGAAAGGCTCAAAGCCTACCTCGAGCGGGGAAGCCTCTCGGGCGGCAGCCCAGCGGGTTCTTTCAGGACCGGCGGAGCGCCCGGCCCGAGAACCGCGCCAGCGGTGGCGCAAGCCGCGCGGGGAGCGCAGGTCTCGCAGAGCGCGCCAACCGCGAAGATCACGCCGGTCGCTCAGGCCGAGCAGGCTAATACCTCGTCAGGGCTAAAGACACCGCAGGTTTTACCGGCCGTGACGCCCGAAGCGGCGGATACGGCCGAGGCGAGCGCTTCGTCCCGGGAGCAGGCTCCGACTCTCTCTGCGCATGATGTCGAAGCTTTGAAAAAAGCGCTCGTGGCCCATGTCAGGAAAAGCAACGTGATGCTCGGGGCGGCCTTGGAAAAAAGCCGTTCTTGGCTTTTAGAGTCCGGAAGACTGTCGATTCTCGTGAGTTCCCGAATGGAAGCCGATATGCTGGAAAAATTTTCCGGTATCATCGCTGAAATACTCTCCCAGCGCCTGGGCTCGCCCTGCCGCATCGAAGTGGGATTGGCTGGGGAAGGGCAGGCCGCCGAGGCCCGGGGAAGGTCGCTCGCGGCGTCCCAGGCCGGGACTGCCACGTTCAGGGAAGCGGCCTTCCATGAAGCGATCGCCGAGGCGCGGCCGGATTCCGCCGGCGATGCGGGATACGCCACGGCGGCCGTCGCTGACGAATCTGCTTCCCCGGGATACGGCTCGCCATCGGTCTTTCCCGAGGATGAGGCCGAGAGCGCAGGCCAGGGTTTTGATCGCGCCCCGGTCCTCGATTCGAGGCCTGCGGCAGCCCGGAACGCGATTCGGGGCGATCCCAAAATCGCCGAGCAGGCCTTCAGCCTGAACCAGAAGGAAGAAGAATCCATCGCCTTGGTGGAACGCCTTTTCAAAGGCAAGCTCGAAAGCTTCGCCGATATCCCCCGTGGCGCCGAAAATACCGAGTCGGACCAATAATCGAAGCGAGGAACATATGGAATTGTCAGATCTCCTGAACGCGATCAAGAACCCCCAAGCCCTTCAAGCCAAGGCGAACGAGCTGCGCCAGAGAACCGCCGCCATTCGCGTGACCGGACAGGCCGGGGGCGGCATGGTGAAAATCACCCTCTCGGGAGACATGGAAATGATCGATTGCCAGATAGCGGCCGAGATAGTCGATCCCTCGGATCCAAAAATCATAGCCGACCTGATACGGGCCGCGCACCATGATGCGGCCCAGCGCGTGCAGGAAGCCATCAGGGACCAGCTTTCAGACTATATGGGCGGTATGCCCCTGCCCCCGGGCTTCAGCTCGGGAGATTTTTTCGGGGCCGGCCAATGAAGGCGATAGAGGACCTGGTCTCGCTTCTGACCCGCCTGCCCGGCATAGGTAGGAAAAGCGCGCTAAGAATGACCTATTATTTGCTCAAGGCCGATCAGGGTTATGCCCGGGCTTTGGCGGAACGCATAAGCTCGCTTCAGGGCGAAATCCATTTCTGCTCAATCTGCGGCTCCTATACCGAGATCGATCCTTGCCCGGTTTGCGCTGGCCTCGACAGGGACAACCGAACTATCTGCGTGGTGGAACAACCCCAGGACGTTCTGACCATCGAGGCGTCCAGGGAATACAAAGGGCTCTACCATGTATTGGGCGGCCTGCTCTCGCCTTTGGACGGAATCGGTCCGGACAAGCTCCGGATCGCGTCGCTGCTGCGGCGGGTACGGGCCAGCCGCGGCGAAAAGACTTCCGAGGGATCGGACTCGGAAGACCGCGAAATAGCGGTGGAGGAAGTGGTGCTCGCGACTAATCCCACCGTCGAAGGGGATACGACTGCCCTGTACATCCGGAAGGTATTGGAAAGCGAAGGGGTGCGGGTCACCAGGCTGGCCACGGGGATTCCAGTCGGCGGGGATTTGGAATACGCGGACAGGCTGACTCTCGCCCGGTCCTTCAGAGGCAGGATGCCCCTGTGACCGCGGTCGACCTTGCTTTTTGGGCCAGTCCAAGGCGGCGCGACAAGGGCCGCTCGCTCCATGGAGGAACACGATGAAAGTCGAAGATATCGTTCGGATTCTCGACGCCAAGGTATTCGCGGGAGAGGATCAACTTAGCTTGGAGCTCAACTCCGCTTGCGGGGCCGATCTCATGAGCGACGTCATGGCCTTCGTCAAGGACAGGGTCGTGCTTTTGACCGGCCTGATGAATCCTCAGGCCTTGAGGACAGCCGATCTTCTGGATATCAAGGTCGTCGTGTTCGTGAGAGGCAAGAAGCCCACCCCCGACCTGGTGGAGATGGCAAGGGAAATGGGGATGACACTGATGACGACGAAATACTCCATGTTCCTCGCCTGCGGCAGGCTTTACGAAGCCGGGCTTCGCGGGGGCGGAGTGCGGGAAATCGATTAGGGACTTTCGGTGAGGCTCAGCTATACGATTCCTTCGATGGACTTCTCCGCGGCCGGCAAGGCTTCCGCCGAGGCGAAGCGCTTTCTCGCCCGCCTGGGTTTGGACCAGAACCTGGTAAAGCGTATCGCCATCGCCATGTATGAGGGCGAAATGAATATCGCCATCCATGGAGGGGGCGGCGGAGCGGAGCTGGATGTGAACGCCGACAAGGTGGAAGTCCTGTTGCGGGACCAGGGCCCGGGGATCGCGGACTTGGAGCTTGCCATGACCGAGGGCTATTCCACTGCCAGCGAGGAAGTTCGGAGCATGGGGTTCGGCGCCGGCATGGGTATGCCTAACATGAAAAGAAACGCGGACAGCATGATAGTCGATTCGAAGCCGGGGGCGGGCACGAGAATATCCATGGTCTTCAATTTGCCGAAGACTGAGCCAGTTAAATGAAGGCTAAGACAGAGTCGCCGGCAGTCGGGCAGGCGGCTAATTTATTCCACTCCGTATACCTCGACGAGGAACTCTGCGTCGGCTGCACGACCTGCATTAAGCGTTGCCCGACTCAGGCGATCCGCGTAAGAAGCGGAAAAGCTCACATCGCCGAGGAACGCTGCATCGACTGCGGAGAGTGCATACGCACTTGCCCCAAGGGCGCGAAGAAGTGGATCTCCGATCCGCTGGCGGTCATGGAAGGCTACGACATCAAGATCGCATTGCCCGCCCCTTCGCTCTACGGGCAGTTCGGAACCGACACTGCGCCGGACCTCGTTTTCTCAGCGTTGCGCGATATCGGTTTCGACGAGGTGTTCGACGTGGCCTGGGGCGCGGCCCGCTTAGGTACGGCCACCAAGGAGTATTTCGGAAAAGCCGGGCCGCGCCCCGCGATTTCCAGCGCATGCCCCGTGGTCGTGCGCCTGGTGCAGCTGCGCTTTCCCTCCCTCGTGCCCCAGCTCGTCCACGTGCTTCCGCCCTTCGAGATCGCGGCCAGGGAACTGAGGCGAAGATTGGGTGCGCAGGTGGCCCCAAGTGCCGGAACGAAGGATAGGGACGAGAAAAAGGCGAGTGGCGCGGAGCAAAGAATCGGAGTTTTCTTCATAAGCCCCTGCACCTCAAAGGTGACTGCGATCAGGAATCCCCTGGGGTACGAGAAATCGGAAGTGGACGCCGTGTTTTCGTTCCAGGACATTTACGCGCCGCTCAAAAAAGCGGTGCAAAAAAGAATAGCCTCAGGCGAGCAGGCCGGCGCCGGCTCAAGGTTTTCTTCGCGGATGGAGAGAATCGAAGGGCTGGGCGGCGGATTCGGATGGGCCAGATCGGACGGAGAGCTTGAAGCGCTCAACGTCAAGGGCGCGGTTTCCGTGGATGGGATAGACAATTTGATAGCCCTGCTCGAAGAAATCGACAACGGGAAGTTGGGCGATATTCCCTATATCGAGGCGCTCGCCTGTCCCGGAGGCTGCGTAGGCGGCCCGATGGCCGTCGCGAATCCACACGTGGCAAGGACTGCGATCAAGGCCGTATCGGTGAGCCAGGGCGGGGGAGGGGCTCCGGTATCCGTGGACCTTGGGGCCGGCCTTGAAGCCCTGGAATGGGAATACGAGCTGCCGCCCAAGCCGGTAATGATATTGGACAGGAATTTGGAAAAAGCCTTGGCCATGGCGGAAAAGCTCGAAGAACTGGCTGCAGGCCTGCCGGGCCTAGACTGCGGAGCGTGCGGGGCTCCCGATTGCAGGGCGTTGGCTGAGGATATCGTTAAGGGAAACGCGGAACTTGACGATTGTATAGTGCGCCTGCGTAAGAAAAACGTCGATCCCACAAGCGTCGAAGGGCGATAAAATTTGACAAAGGCTATGAAGATCAGTATAGTGAAAATTTCCAACAGTCTGATAGCGAAGCTCAATAGACTAAAAGCTTTACGGACAGCCGCGCCCTATCCCGGGGATGTCGCGGCCGAAGGAATCGTTCGGGAGAGGGGCCATAGTTGAACAAGAAAGACTTTCCGCGAATCCACTTCTACGATCAGGATTTTGTGGAGATATACGATAGGACCTGGGCCTGGGCTTCGGACTGCTGGACTTCCGGCGGCGCCGGCACTCCCTTCGAGAAAATCAAGTTCTTCCATTATCCGCAGCGGGCCGTCCTGGACGTGATGGAACAGGCCTTTTCTTCCTTCTTTTTGGTGTACAGCAACCGTATCTATCCGGCATCCAACGGTCTCGACGCCCTTTATAGCCTGCAGGAAGAAAGCGGCGCCATCCGCGCCAGCTACGATATCCAGACCGGAAAAGCCATCCAGGATCCCGAGAATCCCGAGGCTCTCGCTCTCCCTCTCTTCGCTTGGGCCGAATACAATCTCTACCACAAGACGGCGAACAAGAAGCGGGTGAAGGATGTCATGCCCGCCCTCAAAAAGCACTACTACTGGCTGGAGAAAAATTTCAAGCGTGAAAACGGCCTCTACGCGACGCCCGTGGCTTCCACGGGAATGCCCAATTCCCCCAGGGGGGACGCGCGCTACATGGTGGATTTCAACGCGGTCATGGCTATGAACGCCCTCTACATCTCGGCGCTCGGGGATATCCTTAACGACAAGGATGTCTCGTTCCTTTTCAAGCGGGATTATTTTTCGCTGAAAACCCGGATCAACGGCAAGATGTGGAATATCGAGGACGGATTCTATTACGATCTCGACGAGGCCGAGCGCCAGGTGAAAAACAAGACCATCGGCTCTTACTGGCTGCTGCTCGCCGAAATCCCCAACGAGGAAAGGGCCGAAAAGCTCATCGCCAAATTGAGGGATCCAGCCTGTTTCGGCCTGGAGAATCCTTTTCCCACCCTTTCGGCCGACCATCCGGCCTTTGACCGCAAGGGCGGCGGTTATAGGGGCTCGGTGATCACCGCGTTCAGCTTTATGGTGATCAAGGGCTTGGAGAAATACAACTTCTACGAATTCGCCCGGGACTGCGCCATACGCCATTTGTACTTCATCCTCGATTCGATGCACGCCTCCGTTCCTCAAGAGGGGCACCAGAAAGACCACAAGCCCATCGTCTGGGGAGCATACCAGCCCCAGGCCGAAGGGAAGGCCGTCTGGGAGGGGCATCCCGATTGGCCTTATCCTCATTACCTGCCCTTCAACGGTCTGGCTTCGGTCACCTTGATGATCGAGAACATCCTCGGGCTCTACGCTTCCCTGCCCCGCAAGACGGTGGACTGGATCATCCCCAATCTGGAGATCATGGGGATCGAGAATTTATCGCTCAAGCGGAATATGGTCACGATTCTTTCCTCAAAATCGGGCAGGGGCTGGGAAATCCACATGGAGAGCGAAAAACTCTATTATTTCACTATCAACGTGCTTAACAAGAAGAAAAAGACCCTTCCCATTCCCTCGGGCAAGTGCTCGATGCTGATCGACAAAATATAGGATTGTGGAAATAATTGCGGACAGGATAACAGGATAGAACGGGGTCAACAAGAAAGAGTCCTGCCAGGGAAGAGCGAAATATTTATTTATTTTTATATTATATATAAAAATAAATCATATCGATCATGGGAATTCTTTTATCCCGTCCATCGGCTTTTATAAAACCTTCACCACGATCGAGCCCATGAGGGCGACTCCCGACACGTCCACCCAGGGCATGCCCGGAACGATGCGCTGCTCCACCTGGCCCTTGATGGTCGCCTCGCCCATGAAGGGGAAGGCGGACATTTTCACCGGCAATCCGGGCGGCACCAGGATCTGGATTTCGCCCATGATCGCCATGGCGTCTATCTTGAGCCTCCCCGGGGGAAGAGCGGTGTTGCGCAGATCGAGAGTTGTGCTTCCCATGAGCGTGAAGGATGTCGCCTGATCGGAATTGAGCCAGTCACCGGCGAGTTTTCTGTCACCCATGATGCAGAGGGAAAATTCGGGAGTTCCGCTTTTCTCCTCCACGGGGATCAGCTCGAGCCCCTCGGGCATGGGCCTTGATGTCCTGGAAGGCCTGACTTCGGTTCTCGCCGACGTGCTCTCGGTTCGCCTGGCTGTCGGCCGAGGCACTCCCGTTAATTGTCCGGTTATCTCCGAGGGGAGTCTGGCTTTTTGGATCAAGCTGGCCTTGCTTTCGTACTCTTCAAGGCTCAAAGCGCCGTTGGCGAAGGCCTCGGTAATAAGATCCAAGGCATGATCCCGCAAAGCTGGAAGGTCTTGGGCGTCCTCGGCCTCGGCATAGCGGCGTTTTTCTTCGTTCATGGACGGCTCCTTGCCGGCTTTTCCACGGCGGCTGCTCCGATGGTGCTGCCCTCGAAGGACCTTCCCTCCAAAATAGCTATCGTATTGGGGATATTCCTGCCGGCGGCGCAAATCACCGTTATGCGCGATGCCTGGGCCCTGGCCGAGGCGATAGGGTCGAAGGGAAGGTTGGCTCCGGGGCTCCATACCGTTCCCACCAGGCGACGGAATTCCTCCCAGGATATTTCGTCGATGGGGCGAGCCGCGGGATCGAGCTTTGGGTCGGCGGTGTAGACCTTGGCGATGTTGGAGAGATTCAGCAGGGTCTTGGCCTCGAAGCGTTCGGCCAGTAGCACCGCGTCGTAATCGCTGGAGAAACCGGGCTTCCAGCCCGAGGCGACGAGGACCTTGCCGGTGAAGACGATAGGACCAGAGGGATCCGTGACTACTTCGTCGGCGCAGAGTTCTCCCATGGCCGCCTTGACGAACTGGGCGTTGATCTTGGTCGCCGCAATGCCGAGCCAGTCCAGGTCGGCGTCCCTGAGAGCGCCGCCCGAAGGCGCTTCGCCGCGCAGCCGCCAAAATTCCCTCAAGGCGTTCTGGTAGGATCTGGCGGGGCCCCCGCCTCCGATGACGAGGATGACGCGCCTGGAGGCGTCGGCGGCAAGCCAGGAAGCGAGGCTTTCCCTGAACCGAAGCATGAATTGGGTATCCGGGCCTTCGGGCGGCGCGACTATCGAGCCGCCCAAGGAAAGTACGTAGGTCATGGCTTTCTCCCTGCCGTGGAGTTTTTATGGATATACTGTCGTCCTCTTTAGAATAATCCGTAGCGCTCGGCCAGCATAGTACCGAGGGGCAGGCCTTCCCTGAAAAGAATCGTGCGCATGCCCGCCGCCTGGGCAGCGGCTATGTTGCCGGGCATATCGTCTATGAAAAGACAGCGCCCCGGCTCGGCCCGGGCCTTCTCCAGGCAAATCCGGTAAATCTCCGGCTCCGGCTTGATCAGCCCCAGGTCGCAGGAAAGCAGGATTTCGTCGAACGCGGCGATCCAATCCCTGCCCTGGGCTACCCGGGCCGAGCCGTGCATGCGCTCCTTGCCCTCCCAGTTCATGTTCGAAAGCATGAGGAGGCGATAGCCCGCCTCTTTTAGCCTGATGATGACATCGACCACCTCGGCGTTGATGGAAAACCAGCTGTCCATGTCCAGCGCGGCAAGCCGGCCCGCCAATTCGCGATCCACCTTTTTCCCGTAGGGAGCCGCGACTATGCCCCAGTATGTCAAGGCATCGAGGCTGCCGCGATCATATTCGCCCCGGACCGAGGTATACGCCCCATGGAATTCCTCCCAGGGAATGCCGAGAATATCCGCCATGGTCCTGGCGATATCCTTGTTCTGCGCATGGGTGATCACCTGGCCGCAATCGAAAATCACGCTCTCAATCTCTGGTTTCATAATTTCCTTTTAATTACGTTGTCGTGAGGACGAATCCGCGCCGATACCGTCCTGGGCCTTCAGTTTCGGTTGAACCGCGCGACCGCGGCGAACGCGATTTCTTCGCGAGAGAGTTTCGCTCAGGCTTCCTGGCCTGTCTTGTCGCCGACATTACGCTATTCCGCCCCGCTCAACACGCTCGCGATCAGCCGCGAAAGGAGGACGGGCATCTGTCTGAAGGAATACTCAATGTGGACCCGCTCGCCCAGCTGGTGATATTCCCTTCCCCAGGGGCCGAGATTGATCACGGGGCAGCCGAGGGGATTCAATTCCTCATCGACGCTGGCCGGATCGGGGGCGGGGCTCATGCCCTTCACGTAGTCGCGCTGCTTCCGGCTGTCCGAGAACGATAGAAAGCTCATGTCCGAGATTCCGGGGAAATATGGCCGGATTCTCAGGCTCTTGCCTATTTCTTCCGAAAAATCGTCCGCCAGCCCGCGCAGGATTTTCATGAAGCCGGCGTTCTTTTCCTGATCGAACTCGGCCCGGGGATAGTAGGGCGGGGCGAAGCCTATTACCGCCGCCGGCCCTTCGACCCCCGCGAAAGGAAGAAGGGCTTGAAGCACTTCAAGACTCTGCTGAACCCTGTCGTCGGGATGCCGCAGCGCCGCCAAGCTCCGTGAACTTCCCAGTATTCCCGGACGCGCCAATTCCGCCCTGCGGGCGAATTCTTCGAAGCCCAGAACCGAGGGAGTCGCTTCGGGTATGGAAAAGGTTCCGGAAACGCGTTGGGCGAAAGAGGAAGCCCGCTGGCGGAGGCTTTCGAGCGAACGGTGCATGGCGCCCAGAGCCGTTTTTCCCAGGGATTCAATGACGAGTTCGGGGCTCATGCTGTGGCTGAGCACGTTAAGGGCGCAGAAAAAAGCCTCGGGTGTCGTGACATCGTAGCCTTCCCTGGCCTCCCGGAAGTACAGGATGGTGGGAGGGGAGGGAGCCTCGCCCGGCGATTGGGTCAGCGCCGTCTCAATCCCGGCGGCCTGCGGTCTCTCGGGAAGCGCTTCGGGATTGCATTCGATCTCCCTGGCGAACTCGGAGGCCATGAGAGCCGGATTTATGCCGTCGAAGGGAGCCCCGGCGTGGGTGCAGCGCCCTATGAAATAAACGAAAGGCAGGGATTTGCCCACCGAGCCGATGAATACCGCTCTTCCCTGTTCCCCGTCGCCCTGGTCCACGGCTGCGTCCAGGTTGACGACGAGCGTGGGGCGCAGGCCCCGGGACTCAAGGAATTTCGGCAAATACCCGGCCGCGGCTTTCATGCCCCGTGAGGAACCCTCTTCGTCGGCGACGGCGAGAAAAAGCAAGTTCCCCTCGCGCTCTCCCCGGCGTGAAAACGCTGCCAGGACGGAAATACCTGCCGCCAGGCCGCTCTTCATGTCCAGAACGCCGCGGCCGGCGAGGAATTCGCCCGACGCTATATCCTCGCGCAAAGCCAGCTGCGCCTCGCTCTCGAGCTCCGGGCCTAAGCTCCCGTCGGCAAGCTTCCCGCCCAAGATTTCCGGATCGAACGCCCAGGGTTCCAGCGCGCCGTACATCGAAGTGCGCACGACGTCGTAGTGGCCGGTGAGCAGAACGCAACCGTTTCCGCTTCCCTTTACCAGCGCGAAGAGATTGGATCGTCCCTTGGGATCGTTCTCGATTTTTTGCAGCACGATATTTCCGGGATTGGCCTTGAGGTAAGGGATCTCGGATAAAATAGACCGGAGAACGGCGGGAAAGGCCACTTCCCCGGCGGTATCGGTTATGCTTGCAGCCTTGGCCAGGCGAATGGTCAGGGCTTCGACATCTTGGAATTCTTCCTTTTTTTCCACGGCGACGATGATACAACAGCCTCGCCGGCCATGGTAAGGCCTTAAGTCTTATCCAGAAGCGAAGCCAGGGCAAGCAGGTTTCGGGGATTGTCCGGATTGGAGCCCTCGGGCGTGTACGAATATTCCAGCAGATCGCCGTAGACCTGGGCCGCCTTATACCTGACTATCTTGAGCGTTGAATTGAGTGTTCCGTCCTTTTCGCCGAAAGGCTTGGGAAGTATCTGGAAAGTTCCGGGAGTCCAGGCCTTCTGAGGCTTTTTCGCTTTCGGGTCGTTCCTGAAGGCGTAGAACTCGCGGATCAAGGCTCGCAGGATTTCGCGGGGTTCTTCCAGGCCTTCGGTCTCGGCGAAGGAGCGGATTTTAGCCGGATCAAGCGAGACCAAGGCGCAGGGATATTTCTTGTGATCGCACCAGACCAGGATCTGGTCGATCAGATCGGTCGACCCAAGGACGCTTTCCTCGATTTCCTCGGGGCTGTACTTTTCGCCCGCATCGGATATCAGAAGGGAGCGGATCCGTCCCTGGACGGTCAGGAAACCCTCTTCGTCCAGGAAGCCCAGGTCTCCGGTGCGTAGCCATCCTCCGGATATGGCGAGGGCGGTGTCGGAGGGATTCTTGTAATAGCCCAGCATCACCGAATCGCCGAAAACGGCGATTTCTCCCGGCTGGCCGGGGGCGAGGCGGTTTCCTTCCCCGTCGAGGATCGCGACCTGTACCGAGGGCATTGGCCTGCCGACGGTGCCGAACTTGGCGCACCCGAGGACGTTGGCCGACACTATGGGCGAGGCTTCGGTGAGCCCGTAGCCGGCCAGGAAGGGAAGGCCGAGGGCGGTGAAAAAGCGCTCCTGCTCGGCGGGGCTCCTGGCGCCCCCGGAGACGCAGAACTTGATCCTGGAGCCGAAGACCTTTTTCAGTATCGGGGGGAAGACGAAAAGCTTGGCGACGAGGGACGCGGGAAGATTCCATACGAGGCAGGCCGTCGAGGGGCGATGGTACCCGTCTCCCAGGCGCTTGGTTTCGGCTTTTATGCCTGCCTCGAAGAGCCTTTGGATCATAGGTCCCCTGGCCCTTACCCCGGCGAGGATCCGTTTTTGGATATTGGCGCTCAAGGCCGGTACGGTGAGCATGAAGTCGGGCTGGCATTCCTGGATGTTGCCCTGGATATTCCGGATCCCCGCCATGGCGCCTCCCCGGGAGTCCAGGAAGTAGAGGGCCACGCCGCACCAAAGGGCCGTGAATATGGCGACGGTGTGGATGAATGCGTGGTCCGCGGGCAAGACGATGAGAGTCTTGTAGCGAGGAGTATGGAACTGGACGAAGGCGTCGCGGCTGTTGGCCAATATGTTGCGGTGACTCAGCATGACTGCCTTGGGATTATCAGA
>CAYVOD010000010.1:0-38053 GCA_964453055.1 uncultured Treponema sp.
CGGCGTGCCTGATCCAGGAGAGCCGATCGTAGCCAAGATTTTCTGGGGCTGGATCCTTCGCGAAAATGCTTTTCTCCTTTGGGCCCAGGCTGCGTATCCAAGCTTCCGGTTCATAGGGCGGAACATCTAAATCGATGATATATTCAGATGCCCTGGCTAGGCTGTCTTCCGCCGCGATTCCGCTTCTTTGCCCGCCGTCTTCTTCCCATAGCTCCTTAAGCCTGCCTATCACGAAGACTTCGTCCTCGAATCCCTTTTTCCTGGATGTGGTCAGGAATCTATAGATCATCGATGCCGCCTGGGCGAAGCGCCGGGCATTGCGCACCTCGGCCTCCCCGTCCTTGAGTCTTGGGTCCAGCCATACAAGCCTGGGGTTGTCCGGGCGCTTGAGCGCCTGGAGATGTCCCACCGGGGGAAGGACGGATCGAGGGTCGAGAGCATTCTGGGGTTCCTGGTCAGCGGAAAAATTTTGGTGCGCCCAGGTGTCCGCATAGGCGTGCAGGGCTATGCCCATCCTGTAGGGATTTCCGCTCCTTAGCGCGGCTATGAGGATTTCCCTGGCCAAGGGGGAGTCGGCGGTGACCGGATATTTTCCCGCCCTTCCGTCCATTCGGCGCGAATCGGCTTCGGGCTTCTTCCCCGGCAGAAAATGAAATGGACGGTAAATGTTTCTGGCCGTCGTCTCATCCCAGAACTGGTAATTCTGGGTGACGATGCTTAGCGCGGTCCAGTTGCCCTCCTTGATCTCCCAAGCAGCGAGATTCTCGTCGACCATCTGGCTGGAGACGGCTATTTTCGAGGAATCCTCTTCGGAAAAGCCGGCGCTGCGGCAGAGGTAGTACAGGGCATAGTAGTGGAACTCGATATTCATCGGTCCATGAAATATGACGCAGAGAAGGCGCAACGACAAGTCTTCGGCTCCTATGGCCATTCGAATTGGGCCGGCTTTTCCGCTTTCCCCTCATGGCCAGCCCGGGATTACTCTGTTACCATGGAAGACAAGGAGGAAGTATGGCGGAGGAACGTAGTTTTTCGATGCTCAAGCCAGGAGTTCTCCAGCGGCGCATCGTAGGCGAAGTGCTTTCCCGACTAGAGGCTAAGGGATTCAGGATAATCGGGCTCAAAATGATGAGAGTCTCCAGGCGGCTTGCGGAAACCCATTATCGGGAACATAGGGACAAGCCTTTTTTCGGCGAGCTGGTGGATTACATATGCTCGGCTCCCCTTATAGCCATGGTGCTGGAAGGCGACCAGGCGGTGGCCATGCTGAGGCATGTCTGCGGAGCCACCAAGGCCGACCAGGCGGAGCCGGGGACGATCCGCGGCGATTTTGCCCTGCATACTAATTTCAATATCATACATGCCTCCGATTCCCATGAATCGGCGGAGCGGGAGATAGGACTGTTTTTCAGTCCCGAAGAGATTTTCGACTGGGAGGACTGCAACCATGGATGGATCTGAAAACCTGCCGCTTTGGGACCTGGGCTCCGTATTTCCCGACTTTGGGTCCGAAAAATACGCGGCAGCTAAGACCAAGGCCGCCGCCCTGAGCGCCCAAGCCCTGGAGTTCTACCAAAATGCCCAGAAACCCTCGGCAGGAGAGGATGTCGCGGCCTGGCTCAAGAAGGCCTTGGCTCTCAACGACGAGTTGGGCTCCCTCATGGAAACGCTATCGGCCTACGCCTATGCCAGGTTCAGCACCGCCACCAGAGATCCTGAGGCCATGGCCGAACTCAACGCCGTCGAGGCCCTCATGCTGCCCGCCAAACGCGTAGACGTCCTGTACAGGAACGCCCTGGCCGCCCGGAGGGATGCCGTAGAAGGCTTGGTTTCAAGCGACGACTTTTTCAGGCCTTACGCCTTCGTGCTGAAGGAGGAGCTGTTTTTTCAATCCCGGCAAATGACTCCCGAACTCGAAGACCTGGCCGAGGATTTGGGAAGGAGCGGAGCCGACGCCTGGTCTAGACTACAGGAAGCTGTCAGTTCCAACGCTTCCGCGATATGGGACGAGGCTACGGGAGAGAGAAAAACGGTCATCGAGCTGCGCAATTTAGCCTTCGATCCCGATAGATCGGTACGGGAGAAAGCATTTGCCCTGGAACTCTCGGTTTGGAAGTCCGCCGAGCTTCCGCTGGCCGCGGCCTTGAATGGGGTCAAGGGCGCTACCCATAGCCTGAACGCCAGGAGGGGCTGGAAGGACGCCCTTGAGAAATCAACAGCGCAGGCGCGTATTTCCGCCGCTACCCTGGAGGCCTTGATCTCGGCTATGGAAGCGTCCCTGCCTTTTTGGAGGAAATATCTCAAAACGAAGGCTAAGGCCCTTGGACAAAAAAAATTGGCGTTTTTCGACCTCTTCGCTCCCGTGGAAAAAAAGGATTTTCCCCTGCCGAATTTTTCTTGGGATCAGGCGAGAGCCTTCATCGTGGGAAAATTTTCCTCTTTCGACCCCGAGATGGGCGCCTTCGCCGACAAGGCATTCGCTTCTCACTGGATAGACGCGAAACCCAGGGAAGGCAAGGTGGGAGGCGCGTATTGCACCGATTTCCCGCTTTCTAAAGAGGCGAGGGTGTTGTGCAACTTCGATGGCAGTTTTTCCTCAGTGAGCACGGTAGCCCACGAGCTGGGCCATGCCTGGCACCACGAGTGCATCAAGCATAAACCTTATGGACTAAGCCATTATCCCATGACGCTGGCCGAGACGGCGTCGATCTTCGCGGAGACCATCGTGGCCGAGGCCGCGCTGGCCGATGCCCAGCCCTCCGCAAGGCTTCCCTTGATCGAAATGCATCTCCAGGACGGTTGCCAGGTAATCGTGGATATCCTGTCCCGGTTCTATTTCGAGAAGGAGATTTTCTCCAAAAGGAAGGAAAACGAGCTGAGCCCGGAGCTCTATTGCCAGGCGATGCTGGACGCCCAGGAGAAGACGTACGGGGAGGGTCTGGATCCTGAAAAACGCCATCCGTATATGTGGGCAGTCAAGGGGCATTACTACATCCCCTCGCTCTCCTACTACAACTTTCCCTATGCCTTCGGCCAGCTCTTCGGGCTCGGCCTCTACGAGCGCTACAGGAAGGAAGGCCCGGGCTTCGTGAAAGCTTACAGGAAACTTCTTTCCGAAACCGGAGCCTTGTCGGCGGTGGAGCTTACCAAGAAGACGGGTTTCGATATCGAGTCGCAGGAGTTCTGGCTATCGTCCCTCCAGGTCTTCGCCCGTCAGGTCGAAGCTTTCGAGACTTTGGCGGACAACGCGCGTTGACGTCGGGCTTGCAATCGAATAGGGGGCGGGAGGCCGGCGCGCGTTCTCCCGCCGGCCTCCCGCCCCCCGACTTGCTCAGATCATGCCCCTGCTTTCCCGGTCTGGGCGCATAAGCCTTGCCGCTTTATTGATCTGCTTCCACTTGAGCCGCTCGGTCGCAGCCGCGGCCTTGTCAGACCTTCGGTCCAGGAAGGCAGTTTCCTGGATCATTTTTTTCCAGCGGGCATAGCGCCCCGCATCCAGGCTTCCCGCTTCGAGGGCGGCCAAAACCGCGCATCCAGGCTCCGTATCATGCGAGCAGTCCCTGAATTTGCATGACTCGGCCAGGGCGGTTATCTCGGGAAACACCGCCTCCACGTCGGCTTCGTCGGCCCAAAGCTGAACCTCCCTCAATCCGGGGCTGTCCAGCACGATTAGACCAGAATTCAGCAGATAGAGTTCCCTGTGGGTTGTCGTATGAATGCCCTTGCCATCTATCCCCCGCACGGGCGAGGTCGCGGCAAGGCTAAGGCCGGCGAGGGCGTTGAGAAGGGTTGATTTGCCTACTCCCGAGGAACCTAAAAGGGCTATCGTGCTGCCGGCCTTAAGCCTTGAGCGAAGCTCAGCCATTCCTTCCCCGTTGACCGCGCTCAGGCCCAGGACTGACGTTTCGCCCGATATGGCGGCCAGTTCCGAAAGCAGAGCTTTGGAATCCTGTGCCAGGTCCGTCTTCGTGAGAACAATAAGAGGATTCGCGCCTGAGGCATGGCATAAGGCTAACAGCCTTTCCACCCGGCCAGGCGAGAAGTCTGCGCCGCAGGAAGTCATCAAAAGCGCCGTGTCGACGTTGGCCGCAAGCGCCTGGATGAATCGCGCATTGCCATGGCGTGATCCCGCGGCCTTTCTCGCCAGGAAGGATTTCCTGCCGAGAATCGCCAGGGGAAGCCAGATCGCTTCGCCCGCGTTCGGCCCGCACCGCTCCAGCTCCCGCGCGAGGAGCCAATCTCCTACGGCGGGCAGGTCCTCAGGCAAGGCTATGCCTTCGGCGAAACCTCCCGTCAAAAGAATCCTGCCTTCCCTGGGCACCCCGCCCTCATCGGCACCGCCGATAGCCAACACTCCTGACTTTTGTATTTCGACCACCCGGGCCGGAAAAATTTCGGCATTTGCGTAGGCAGTTCCGCCTGCGTTTCGTGCCCTTTCTTCCCATGATTCGTTCCAGCCCCATTTTTCGAGGCCTCTACAAGGGAAGACCGAAGCCGATGAGCTTTCGTCAAAACTATTGAAACGCACCTTTCCATTCCTTATGACAATCGATATACCGCGGGGCCTTGGTCGAACGCGAAATGCGGGGCCCCTTGAGCGCCGCGCAGCTTACAACGGCGATGCGCGGGAGTTTAGTTGCTGTTTCCTTGATAAACCGCGGGAAAGGTGGGTCGAGTGCGGGTAGGGGGTTATTGGCGGATAGAGTCTGTCTCGCTTCCGACCTCGGACCTGCCCCTGCGGCTGCTGTCGAGTATGGCCTTGTTCATTCAACGCCTCCTTGGTCGGAACATTGCTTGCGCCAGGCGCATGCCTCGCAGGAGGGCTCCGCGTCGGATCGACTGAGCGATTCCTGCCTATAAAAAGAGTGTATAGCGAAAGCCGGGGCGCCGCAAGTCGTCCTTGCGGCGCCCCGGCCGGCACAATCGTCCGTACTCATGAACTGCCGGACTCCCTACATCGTCTGATCCTACGACGCCGCCTCCGCAATGGCTTCGATTTCGATAAGGCATCCGAAATGAAGCCTGCCTGTGGGCACGACGACCCTCGCGGGCTTGTGGGCTCCGAAAAACTCGGCGTAAATCCTGTTTACGATATCCCAGCCTTCCATGTCGGCGATATAAACCCGGCATAGGACGATGGAGTCGCGTCCGAGGCCGGCTTCGATCAGGACCCTGTCGAGGTTGGCAAGGGCCTGCCGCGTGTGGGCTTCAAGCCCTCCCTCGGGAAGACGACGAGTATCGGGATCTATCGAGAGTTGACCCGAGATATAGAGAATACCGTTCGAAACGATACCGGCAGTGTAATGGCCTTTGTTCTCGGCAAGGTAAGCCGGCGCGACCTTCTTCATCGTTCCGCTTCCCGCTTTTTAATAGGAGGCAAGGATAGCCAAGACTTTTTCCTTGCCCAGGGTTCCCAGGAATCCCGCGAGCCTCGGCCCCTGATCCTTGCCGACGAGGGCTTGGTAGGCGGCGCGGAAAAGCGTCTTGCTGTCGACTCCCGCGGCGGCGGCGGCGGCGTAAATGGCCTCGGCGATGGATTTTTCGTTCTCGAAGTTCTCCAGACGGAGGACCACGTCGTCCCTTAGGCGGCGGACAGCCTCAGACTCGGCCTCGCTCAGCTCGACTTTTTCCCCGGGTTTCCTTACGCTGAAGCGGAAATCCTCGGGCGAACATTCGTTGATCCAATACCATGCCCGTTCCGCCCTGGATCGGATGCCGGGCTTCTGGGAGTCCTTGAGCCCAGGCAGGGCTTCCATGACCGCCTCCACGTCGCCCTGATGAATCAGCAGGAGAGAGCAGAGATGGCGGAAAGGCACTTGGTAGGGCTCTTCCGACGGTATGGCGCCTACCTGGGAAAGTTCGTAGATGCGTCGTTCCTTGGCTTCCGTCGCCTCGTCCTTTGCTTTTTCCCTGCCCCAGTAAATCCGCTCGGTCCTGTCATAGTCCTCGTAAATTTTAATAACATCCAAGTCGAAACTGATGACGAACTCGGTGTTCGGCCTTGTGCCGGCGAAGAGATAGCGAACCAGCTCGGGCTGGTAGACGCGCAGCAGGTCCGGCAGGTCGACTACCTTGCCCTTGGACGAGGACATCTTGCCCGGCGAGCCCTTGATGCCGATGAAGTCGTAACGGAATGTCACGGGAGGCTTGCGGCCGTATACTTCCTCCACCACATGCTTGGACGTGTCGAAGCTGCCGCCCTGGGAATGGTGGTCTTTGCCGGCGGGCTCGAAATCCACCTGCTCGAAATTCCAGCGCATGGGCCAATCCACCCTCCACACGAGTTTGGCGCCCTTGAGGGTCCGCAGATCCCCGGTTTCCTTGTGGCCGCAGTCGCAGCGGTAGGACAGGCCCCATTCGCCGTCCCAGCCTTCAATCTCTGTAGTATCCCTGTTGCAGACCGAGCAGAACACCGAGACGGGCCACCACTCGCCTTGAATCTTGTGGTCTTCGTCCCTGTACTTGTCCAGGATCGTCTTTAGGTGTTCGCGCATTTCCAGAGCCCGCCGCATGCCCTGGGCGTACGTTCCCTCCCTGTAGCGGTCGGCCTGGTAGAGGAATTCAGGCGCGATCCCCACTTCGGGCAGGATCGACTCCACGTCCACCTCGTGATGACGGGCGTAGGACGAATCCCTTCCCCAGGGATCGGGCACGAGAGTTATGGGCTGGCGAAGGTATTTTCCCAGCAGCTCTGCCTGAGGCATGTTGAGAGGCACTTTCCTGAACACGTCGTAATCGTCCCAGCTATAAATGAAGCGAACCTTTTTGCCCCGGTCCCGCAAGGCCCTGACTACGAGCTCGACGGAAATCATCTCCCGGAAATTTCCAACGTGCACCGTTCCTGATGGAGTGATGCCGGAGGCGCAGGTGTAAGTCTCTTTGTCTCCCCAGGTCTGAATTATTTTTTCGGCGGTCTGATCCGCCCAATGGGATGCTTTGTTCTTTTCCATGGCGAGGAGTATAGCTTATTCCTTCCCTCTGTGATAATAGGGGCGGCTTCGGAAGCCGATCGGGGAAATGAATACGTCAAGGCCGGGCATTCATGAAATGCTGGCTCACTAAAGCGTCTCCCCGTTCTCCATGACGAGCCGCTCATTGCCGGAGGCATCGATAGCGATGACAGTAGGCCTTTGGACGAGACCGTCCAGGTGAATCATCGCCGGGGCGTCCTCTTCGTAGTTGAAGCCGATGGCGAAGTGGCAGCTGCCGTAAATTTTTTCGTCCTCCAGCATGTTTCCCGTGATCCTCGCCTTTTCGTTTAGGCCTATGCCGAATTCTCCCATGTTCCGGGCGTTGGTGGCATAGCGAAGCGCTTCTTCGGGCTTGACTCCCGCTTTGGATACCAGGGAGGAGGCCATGTCCATGCCTTTGCGGAGCGCTGCCTCCAGCAGCCGCGCTTGCGCGCCCCCCTCGCAATCCATGACGTAGCCGCCTGAGAGGGTGCAGGCGATCGGGCTCTCAAGCAACATGCAGCCTTCGATATCCGCCATTGAATCCTCGAATACGATCCTTCCTTCCGCGCTGCGCAGGGCGGGCGATATAAAGACCTCTCCGGCGGGAAGGTTGCCGCCCTTGCCTGGTAGCCTGAAATCCCCGTCATCCAAATGGGTCCGCCTTCCCTTGATCCCGAAGCGCAGATCCGTACCCGCCGGAGACAGCACTCTCAATTCGGAAGCCCCGTCGAGCACCTGCTTAAGCCGCTCAGCCCTGTTCCTCATCAACCCATAGTCCGCCCTCAATGTCCGGGCGAAGCACTCGACGCTCACACCTGGAGACCAAAATGAACGGATTTTCCGCACTCCCGAAAGAAGGTAGGTGAAGATATGATCGTAGCATCTGCCGTCGGGGGTTATTAAAGGACGGGAAAGCCTCCTGTCGTCCTTGCCCAGCTTGTCCGCAGAAAGGGAGACCACGGCGTCGGGAGCATCCTCGAGGGCATCGAGCACTTGCCCTTCGGCGTAATCGACCTGGGACTTGATCGGCTGCAGCAAGAACCGGACCCTGCAGTCCCTCGCCTGCGCGGCTTTTTCCAGGGCCCGGGCTATTTGTTCCTGCTGGGTGCCTGGATTTGTGATTATGAGGAGGCTTTCCCCCGCCCGTAGGCCCAGACATTGCCCGGCCGCTATATCCGCGGCTTCCGCGAGACCTGTGGCTATCAGATCCTGGTTCAAAGAATCGAAAGACGAGGATGCCCGGCTTCCGTTCATGACTTTTTTTGCAGGCTAAGGCTGCGCTTGTAGGTGGGAATCCGCGATTGGGGGGCCAGGTCCAGGCCATCGGTCTCTCCGCGCATGAAGTAGCGATAGGCGATTCCCCCCACCATGGCTCCGTTGTCGCCGCAGAGCTCCAAGGGAGGGAAGCGCACGTCCAGCCCGCTTTTGGCCGCTAGACTCCTGCGAAGGTAGGCATTGGCAGCCACGCCGCCGCCAGCCACGATCCTGTAGATCCCCGTGTCGGCCGATGCCTTGAGCAGCTTGGCTAGGAGAAGGTCGATGGCGGCCTTCCTGAAAGATGCCGCGATATTCTCGGGGCTGGCGGCGGCGCCGGGGCGCCTAAAGCTCTCCAGGTGATGGATCACCGCCGTCTTCAATCCCGAGTACGAGAGATCATATCTATGCTCGCCCTTGTGCAGGGAGGGAGGTGAGAAGCGGAAGGCTTCAGGGTCTCCCCGCTCGGCCAGCTCATCGATCGCCTTGCCGCCCGGATAGCCGAAACCATAATGGGTAGCAACCTTGTCGAACGCCTCTCCCACCGCGTCGTCTATGGTCGTTCCTAAAATCTCTATGGAATCGAAGTCGAGGGCTTTGCAGATAATTGAGTGACCGCCGGAGACCAGAAGACCCAGAAAGGGATATTCCACAGGAGAAGAAAGCTGGGGGGCGTAAAGGTGGGCCAGCATGTGGTTTACGCCCTTAAAAGGCTTTGCGAGGGCGAAGGCCATAGCCTTGGCGAAAGAGAGCCCCACAGCCAGCGAGCCGATGAGTCCCGGCTGGGCAGTCGCTGCTATTCCGTCCAGGTTTGCGGGTTCCAGGCCGGCCTCCGAAAGCGCCTGCCTCGAAACTTGCTCTATCCAGCGCACATGGGCGCGGCTGGCTATTTCCGGGACTACTCCCTGGTATTTTTCATGCAGCGGAATCTGGGTGGCGATGATATTGGAAAGTATTCTCGTTCCGTCCTCGACGACCGCGGCTGAGCACTCGTCGCAGGAGGATTCAATCCCCAATACCAGCATCGACTTCTCCCGTGGCGCTCTTGATCATGTAGTGGGAAATCGTCGAAAGCGAGTAACCTTCATCAATCAATTGAGGGTAGATATCCATGAGGGTTTGAGCCAGTTCGGCGGACCAGACATGACCTATCATGACCGCCGCTCCCTGGTCTTTGGCGGTCTTCTTGCCTTCTTCGAGCGCGTGGAGAATGGATTGCTTATCGCCTGAGTTGTCCAAGAACACATCGCGCTCCCAATACGGAATTTCCAGCTCCCGGCAAAGCGCCGCCGTGGCCGTGCCGGAAGAGGTGAGTGAGTCAAGATAATAAATACCACGGGTTTTGGCAATATCAAGAACTGCTCGCATGAGAACCGGATCCCTGGTCGCCGCCGATCCCATGTGATTATTCATCCCCACTATGCCGGGAAGGCTGTCCAGGTTCTCCGAAACGGTCCGTGAAGCTTCCTCCGGAGACATGTCCATGGTCAGCGCATTCGGTCCCGGATTCGACCCCCCCAAGGCCTCCATAGGCTGATGGAGGATGAGTTCCTTGCCCGCTTCGACTACGCGCTCCGCCGATTTTCGGCTGAAACCCAAGCCTGGCAAGACCGCGATGGTCAGGGGAAAAGGAAGGCTGAGGAAGGGTTCCAGCTGATCGGTGTTATATCCCGCGTCATCGATCACTATGATTATAGTAGGCGAAATGGATTCCGCCTTCCCTGCCTGCCTTAGGACGACGGGAAATGGGAGCGCACGCTCGCCTCGGTACTCCGGCGGAGGGCTTGGCCGGCTTAGGCTCCGTCCTGCGGAAGGGCCAGCCGCCGATCCCGATGCTCCCGAGCTCAAGCCAGCGGAAGCCGAACCCTTTCCGGCTTCTCCGGGGACTTCCTCCGCGCCCTGTGCGGTTGATGTCTCGGCCGCCCCGGGAAGCAAATCCTCGTAGCCCTCGGGAACTTCCACGTGGTATTCCGGAAGTCCATAAGGCCAGAGGGTGGTGGCGCTGGGGGCTTGGGGTCCTTTTTTATGACCGACGCCGATGCTGGCGACTATCACTATAATCGACGCGAGAATCGCGAAGAGGACTATGAGGAGGCGGGCTTTGTCGCCGTAAAATCGAGGGACAAAGGGTTTTTTGCTCGTTTTTTTCTGGCTCACTACCCAATACTATCGGCAGGCCGTCGCTTGGGCAATAAGGGCCGCCCTGGAGACTTCCGAGGCGGCCCTAAACGCCGCTTACGCGCTTAGGTAGAGATATCCCTTGGAAGCTTCGGCGTGAAGCCTTTGCAGTGCCCTTTTTTCTATATGTCGAACTGTTTCAGGAGATAATCCCATTCTGCCGCCCATGCGCTTGAGGGATTGACGCGTGCGCCCCCCCAGTTCGAAACGGTGATTGATCACGAAGCGCTCCCTCTCCTTGAGCACCGACAAAAGGCGGGAAGTTTGCTCCCCGACCATGGCCTGGTCGAAAATAGTTTCGGGGGAGTAGGTATAGTCCTCGTACAGGTCGAGAATCGAAAAGCTCTCCTGCTCGGCCTGGGCTTCGAAGCCGGAGATCCGTTCGGCGAACATTAGGATATCGTTCAGCTTCTTTTCGCAGATGCCCAGTTTTTCCGATATTTCGCCCGTGCTGGGCTGGCGCTGGAGCGTCTGGCTCATGATGCTTTTTTCGGCCTGGATTTTGCGGATCAGTTCTTCCTTGCGGTGGGGCAATCGTATGGCTCTTCCCGTGTTAACCAAGGATCTGCCGATCGATTGGCGGATCCACCAGGCCGCGTAGGTGGAAAACTTGACCTTCCTCGAGCCGTCGAATTTTTCCGCCGCCTTCATTAGTCCTATATTGCCTTCCTGGATCAGGTCGACGAGAGAGAGCGAGGGGTTCCACATAGTGCGCGCGATACGCACCACGAGGCGCAGATTGGCTTCGATCAAACGCTTTCGCGCTGCCGCGTCGCCCTGGGCGATTTTCCTTGAGAGGATTTCCTCCTCTTCCCGGCTCAAGAGGCGGATCGACTTGATCGACTTGAAATAACTAGCGAGCGATTCATCATTGGCGGTCAAGTGTTGCATGGCGTACTCCTCGCAAGTATGTACGCAATCGAAGTGCCAAATTAGAATTATTCGTCGTAAAGTATATAAAGCATTGTAAAATAATGATATAAATTTACTTGGTGAATTTAGATTCGTGCCGGGTATCGCCATTGAGGCCGAATTGGTATAAAAAAGGATACGGTGCCGGGTCCGACGCCGTATCCTTTTCTTGACAGTTGGGGGGTTAGTTCAGGTATTTCAGGGGATCGAGGGCTTGCCCGTTCTTGAAAAGGCTGAAATGGAGATGAGGTCCCGTGCTCTGGCCTGTGTTGCCCGAAAGCCCTATTACCGAGCCTTTGGAAATATAGCTGCCTTCCTTGACGTTGATTTTGCTCAAGTGGGCGTAAAGCGATTGATACCCCGAGTCGTGCTTCAGGATGATGTAGTTGCCGAACACCGAGTTGTAGCCCGTATCGGCTACCCTTCCGTCGTTCGTGGCCTTTATGCTGGTGCCAAGGTTGACGACGATATCGACGGCTGAGTGGTAGGTACGCAGTCCGGTAAAGGGATTGGACCGGAACCCGAAGGGCGAGGATATGCGCCCCCTGGCAGGCCACTGGAACTGCATTCCGTAAAATTGCTTGAGGCTTGCGGATGATAGGCGGGCGTTGGGGATGAATAGGCTCTGGCCGACGGCTATGGTGCTGGAGGCGAGGTCGTTGGCGTCGACGATCCTGGTCATATCGATTGCATAGGTCTTTGAAAGACTCGAAAGGTTTTCGCCCCTTCTTACCTTGTGGCTCACCCCGTCCATATTGGGAATCCTGAGACTGATCCCCGCGCGCAGAGATGAGGCGCTCTGCAGGTTGTTCACCGATATGATCGTGTCCTGCCTCAGGCCGAAGCGCTTCGCGATTTTCTCGAGTGTATCGCCTGAGCGCACCGTGTAGGAGCCAAGCTTGACGGCGAGGGGGATGGGAGGAAGGCTGCCTGCGGGAAGATTTTCCTTGTCCGAGCCTTCAGGGGCGACGTAGGCCATGAGCAGCGCTTGGGCGGATTCTTCGTCGGGAAGGATCAAGCTGGAAGCCCGTACGGGAAACTGGGCGGCGTTGAAAACCGCCGCGGCGCCGGCGGTGAGCACGATCGAGCAGATGAGGATGACAGGGAGGATGCGACGCGCTTGGGTCGAATCGCGCAAGGCTCCCAGGCGGAGCAAAGCGGCGGAGGAGGGAAGCCTGAATGGGAAGCTAAGGCGGGGCCGCGCCGGCGCCGCGGCGCTGGGCATATCTGGCTGGGCGGAATTCTCTGCGCTGAGGGCTGCTTCGAGAGACTGAACTCCCAGGTCGGGCTCAAAGTTCGGATTTTTTTTCTCTGCCTTGCCTATTTTCCTATTTTTAATGGCGTCAACCATGGTTTTCGGCGCCGAGACGACGGACGCTACGATTCCAGCCAAGGTTTTGGCCAGACCTTTCGCGGCGCTTTTTGCTGTCTCCCCGGCGTAGGCTTGGAGCTTTCTGCCCTGCTTGCGCGCCGAACCCAGGGGCTGCCGCCTTGGCTTAGAAGATAACTTGCGGTATTTAGGGCTTGCCGAAAGCGCGCCTCCGTCGAGTATAGTGACAAAGGGCTTGGGCTTGTGAGGCGAAGAAACTTCGCCCCCCCAATACCCAGCGGTTTTATTCTCGATTTCCATAGGTCTTTCGAGTATCGGCGGCTTTTCCCCCGCATATTATCCTTAAGATTTTAAAAAGGGCGCGGGAAAATGCGTCGGTTTGAGGCTGAACAGAGGGTGAGACGTGGCGTATAGACGGGAAAAAGGTAATACTCCGGTCTCCGGGTTGTGGAGAATACTCATCACTATCATAGTTCTGCTTATCGTAACCAGAACCTTCGTCGCGGACCTGGCGATCGTGCAGGGCAGGTCCATGCTCCCAGGGCTCAAGGCTGCCGATATTGTAATAGTATTCAAGGCGGCCTACGGATTGAGGAATCCCCGGGGCGGCTATCTTCTGCTTTGGTCCGAGCCTGAGGAAAGGCAGCTGGTCGCCGCCGTGCGGCCCGAATCACCCTCGGTCTTCATCAAGCGAGTCGACTCGGCGGTGCCCATGTACGATCCGGGGGCTCCCTCGAAAATCCAGAAAGGGTATTTTCTCATGGGAGACAATAAATACGAATCCATAGACTCAAGGGAGTTTGGCCCGGTGCCGATGAACAATATACTGGGCAGGGTTTTTCCCTTACCTGGATTTTAGGCCTTTCCCTATACTATGGACATCGTATGAAGATGTTGAAATTTCGCCTTGTCTCGGCGCTGGCGCTCTTGGGAATTCTCGCGGCGCTGATATTCGCCAGGTACGCCCAGCTCGCCTTCGCTTCCTCCTCCCAAGCCCTCGGCCAGGAAGCCGTCGAAGGCGAACGGGGCAGGATCGTGGACCGGAACGGCCTCACCCTGGTGATGGATGTTCCAAAATACGATGTTTCGGTATGGAAGCCTTCCACCGACAAGGAAACCTTCAAGTCGGAAATCCCCGATCTCGCCCGGCTGACCTCGACATCAGCGGAATCCATACTCTCCCGCTACGAAGATAAAAGCCAAAACTTTTTCTACCTCGCGCGCAGACTCGCCGCCGATAAAGCTACCGCGCTCATCGCCGAGAAAAAAAACGGAAAATTCAAGGGAATTCAGGTGGAGGAAATCTCCGGAAGGCTTTATCCCGAGGGGAGCCTAGCCGCCCAGCTCATCGGCTTTACCGGGGAAGGAAACACAGGTCTCGACGGGATAGAGATCAAATACGAATCCGAGCTCAGCCCTAAACCCAGAAAAGCCGAAGACGGTACGGGGCGATCTGCGGATCCTTCGATACGACTCCCGTTGGGCGATACCATTAGCCTGAGCATCGACGCGAACCTGCAGCATATGATAGAGGATATCCTCAGGGAAACCGTCAAAGCCAACGGAGCCGAAGCGGCCTTGGCTATCGCCATGGACGTGCGCTCTGGCGAAATACTCTGCTACGCCGCCGAACCAGGTTTCGATCCAAATGATTACGGAGCCTACGACGCGGAAAAAAGGCGGGATCTTCTTTCCCTCTATTCCTACGAACCTGGATCGGTTTTCAAGCTTTTCAGCATGGCCTCGATACTGGATATGGGCGCGATTACTCCTAATACCGTATTCGACTGCGACGGCGCCTATCGAAAGACCCTGCCAAGCGGCGAAAAAATCGTCATCAAGGACCTGGGGGTTTACGGAAAGCAAAATCTGGCGGGCATTCTTGCACTTTCCAGCAACGCGGGGGTCGGATACGCCTCGGACAGGGTATCTGAACAGGATCTGTATCAAAGGCTCATTTCCTTCGGTTTCGGGGCCCGGACCGGGGTAGGGCTGTCGGGCGAAAGCCCCGGATCGCTTCGCGAGCCGGAGAAATGGTCGGGACGGAGCAAGCCCACCATAGCGATCGGTCAGGAAGTAATGGTCACGGCCTTGCAAATGATCAGCGCGGCTTCCGCGATAGCCAATGGGGGACTTTTGCTCAAGCCGACCACGGTGAGCAAAATCGAGAGCGCCGATGGCGAATTGCTGTTCCGGCATGAACCCCAGGTCTTGCACAGGGTGGTTTCGGAGGCAAGCGCCAGGGCGATTCTCGATGCTATGGAACATACCGCCTCCTTGCAGGGCACGGGTTGGCGAGCTAAGGTTCCCGATATTCGGATGGCCGTGAAAACCGGAACGGCCCAAATGATCGATTCCAAGACCAGGGCTTATTCGGATAAGGACTATATCGCCAGCACCTTGGGCATCTTTCCGGCGGACAAGCCGAGGGTCGCCCTCTACATAGCGATAATCAAGCCCAGGGGAGCCTCTTATTTAGGCGGGCAGATAGCGGCGCCGGTGCTCAGGCAGGCCGCGGAGGCCGTGCTTTCCGTCCTCGACATCGAAAGAGACAAGATCCCCGTGCTGGTCCATGAAGGAAAGCTCAGCATGCCCGAGGAAAAACAGGCATCGATCGGCGATACCATGCCTGATCTTACAGGCTATTCCAAACGTTCGCTCTTGCCGCTCCTGGAACGGCAAGATCTGCGGGTTTCCATTAGCGGAGACGGCTACGTAGTCTCCCAACAGCCCGCTCCCGGAGCGAAAATCGGCGAAGGAAGCAAAATTCTGCTACGTCTCAAGTGAGGTGCTCGATGAACAGAGAGGAAGCCATTGCGGTATGGAGAAAGTATAACGATGAGGACTCGCTGTACCGTCACGCCCTGTCGGTTGAGGCGGCGATGCGCCACTTCGCCCGCAAGTTCGGCCAGGACGAGAATTTTTGGGGCGTCGTGGGAATTCTGCACGACGTGGATTATCAGCGCTTTCCGGAAGAACATTTGGCGCACGCCCGTTCCATGCTCGAAGGGGAAGGAGCCGAGGAAGCGTTGATCCACGCCGTTCTCAGCCATGGCTGGGGCCTGTGCAGCGACGTCGAGCCCTCGTCGAAGATGGAAAAGGTCCTCTACGCCGTCGACGAGCTGACAGGATTCATAGCAGCCTGCGCCTACGTGAGGCCTTCTCGGAGCGTCCTAGACATGGAGACGCGATCGGTCAAGAAAAAGTGGGGTTCCGCCAATTTTGCCGCGGGGGTGAACCGCGGGGTGATCGAAAAGGGCGCGGCAATGCTGGAGATGCCCCTGGAAGAGCTGATCGGCGAGACGATCCTGGCGCTGCGGGCTGTCGCGGAGGATGTGGGCTTGAAGGGAACCATCCTCGGTTGACCAGAGACTGCTTTGGCTATACAGTACCCCGATCGCGGTGGGGTAAAGAATGCTAGAGAAAATAACTGAAAAATTCGTGGACGTGTTCCGCGGCATAAGCGGCAAGTCTTCGATTTCCGAGAAGAACGTCGACGAGGCAGTCGAGCAGATCAAGATGGCTCTGCTGGAGGCCGACGTCAACCTCAGAGTAGTGCGGCGCTTCGTCAACTCGACCCTGGAAGAAGCCAAGGGCGAGAAGGTCCTGCGCTCGGTGAGCCCCGGCCAGCAATTCGTCAAGATAGTCCACGACAAGATGGTCGCCCTCCTGGGGGACGAGAACCGAGACCTGGCATTGAAAGGCCCCGACACGCTGTCCGTCATCCTCCTTCTAGGCCTCCAGGGCTCGGGCAAGACGACGACAGCCGCGAAGCTGGCCTACAGGCTGAAAGGGAAGGGCAGAAAAGTGCTCCTCGCGGCCTGCGACCTTGTCAGGCCGGCGGCGGTGGAACAGCTCTCGGTGCTGGGTTCCCAGGTAGGCGTGGCGGTCCACACGGAAGCCACCAAGGATCCGGTGCAGGTGGTCAACGCCGCGCTTGCCCGAGCCCGGAGGGATTCCTTCGATACGCTCATCGTGGACACGGCGGGACGCCTGCAGATCGACGAAGCCCTTATGGCGGAACTGGCCAGGGTGAAGGAAGCGGCACGCCCGCTGGAATCCCTTCTCGTGGCGGACTCCATGACCGGCCAGGCGGCGGTGGACATCGCCAAGAGTTTCGACGAAAAAATCGGGATCACCGGCGTAATCCTTTCCAAGTTCGATTCGGACACCAGGGGCGGGGCGGCACTATCCCTGAAGTCGGTGACGGGCAAGGCTATCAAGTTCATAGGAACCTCGGAAAAACCCGACGGGCTTGAACCTTTCCATCCGGACAGAATAGCCAGCAGGATCCTCGGCATGGGGGATATCGTCTCCCTGGTTGAAAAGGCCCAGACCGTCTACGACCAGAAGGAAGCCGAGGAGCTGGAGAAGAAACTTGCCCAGGAGAACTTCAGCCTCGAGGATTATCTGGACCAGCTCCAGAAGATGAAAAAAATGGGCTCGGTAAAATCGATGCTGGACATGATCCCCGGTCTGGCGGGCCAGGTGGACGAGGACAGGATCGACCTGGAGGAGATGAAGTACGAGGAAGCCATCCTGAGGTCGATGACGAAAAAGGAAAGGCTTAACCATCTGATCATAGGTCCCTCGCGCCGGACGCGGATCGCCCGGGGTTCGGGCACCTCCGTAGCCCAGGTGAACAGGCTCTTGAAGAAGTTCGAAAAATCCCGGCTTATGATGAAAAAAATGGTGAAGAACAAGGGTGCCATGGCCAAATACATGGCTGGCCAAGGGACAAAACCCTAGAAGTTACGAAGCTTTCTTCGATGCAAAAATCTTGTCCCCGTAGAGCATCAGGGCCAAGCCCAGGAGGATGACCGGTACTCCGACCCAGAGGAGGGGTACCGGTTTCTCCCCCAGGATCAGCATGCCGAGAAAGACCGCAATCAACGGATTGACGATCGCGTAGCTGACGATGCGAATGGACGGCTCGTTGGCCAGAAGGTAGTTGTAGGCAAGAAAGGCTCCTCCTCCTACGATGGCGAGGTAGGCCATGGCGATCCAGCTTTCCGCGCTTACCCCGGATAGGGCAGTCGATGGCGCTCCGTAGAGAAAAACCGAACCGAGAAGGGCGAATAGGCCGGCGAGGCTCATTTCGATCCCTGTGTTGACGAAGCTGTCGGGGTGCACGGGGATCTTTTTGGCGTAGGACGTGGCGAAGCTCCAGGCGAGGAAGCCCGCCATGATAAAGACGATGCCCCCGCTTAGCTGGAATCCGGCATTTTCCCCCGTCCAAAGCACGAGGCCCACCCCCGCCATACCCGCGAGTATTCCCGCGAGCCTCGTTACGTGAAGCTTCTCGCCGAAGAACAGCCTATTGAAAAAAGCGACGCAAAAGGGGGTGGAGGAGATGATTATCGCGGCGATGTAGGAATCGACGGTTTTTTCTCCCAGGGAAACCAATCCGTTTCCCAGGATGAGGAGGAAAAAGCCGAGAAACGCTGCGGCGAGGATTTCCTTGCGGCTCGGCAGGCGCTTCAGGCGACCGGTGGCGGCGCTCAGGATCAGGAATCCCAGGCCGGCTATGGTATACCTGAAACCCACCAGATAGAATGCGGGCATGCTGGCCACGGCGACGCGGATGGCCAAATAGGTGGAACCCCACACGATGTAGAGGGTCAGGTAAGATACGAGGATAAGCGCTGTGTTTTTCTTCATGCTGACCCCCTGAAGACCGATTCGCGCTGAAGTCATGTTTCGCAGCGCGTCGCGACGCATGTTGATTATGCCGGAATGCGGAAAAAGGTCAATGATCCTGGGCCGCGCGGGGCTTTACATTTTTTCCCGTTTCGGCTACAGTACGCCCACTTATTTCGTTTGGAGTCCAATTATGTCGAGAGTATGCGATGTCTGCGGCAAAGGCACTATGTACGGGAACAACGTTTCGCACGCCAAAAACCATACCAGGAGAACCTGGCTTCCCAACCTCATCTCGATGAGGACAAAGATCGACGGCACGGTGCTGAAGGTGAAAATCTGCGCCAAATGCCTCAAGTCGGGCAAGATCGTCAAACACGTTTAATTACCGCTGATTAGCTGATACTGGCAGCGCGAAGGGCCGCCGGCGAGTTTCCTCGCCGGCGGCCCTTTTTCGTCGACTCCCTGCGAGAATTCAAGCCCAGGGAGAACCAGGGAAAAAATCGTATCATAATAAAAACATATCTCTTCGATCCAATAAAAACGGTCCGGGGATCGAGCCCCGGACCGTCGGCCGCTTTGCCGCGGCTTCAAACGCGGCGTCGTACTATGGACGCCATCAGCAACCGATTAGGTAGAACTTAGCGTCCCCACCTGCCGTTGCGCCCGCCGAATCCGCCCTGGAGGCCGCCCATGCCCATGCCCATTCCCATGTAGCCGGTCCTGGCACCCAACGTTGTTTCGTCCAGCCCGAGGTCGATGGTTTTGCCGTTGAGCTCGAGGGTATTCACGTGTACTACATAGCTGTTTTCAGCGTAGGGGAAAGCCCTGGAATAGCCGTCGATCTTCACCGAAGCTCCTTCCTTGAGCCCGTCGATAAAGCCGAAGAGCCTGGAGGGAATCATGACGAAGTAGGTTTTGTCGTCCTTCTTGATGGCCACCCTGGCATCCACCAGTTCGAGGGTTCCCTCTAGTTTGACGGATTCGAGGGCGGGGAGGGTAGCGGGAAGCTGTCCGCGATACCCATAGGGCATCTGCATGGGGACGTTGCCCTGCATATAGCCCCGGGGCTGGTTCCACTGGCCGAAGGGCTGGGCGGCGGCGGCGCCGACCAGGAGAAAAGCGATCGCGATCGCGACGAGAGCCTTTTTCATAGCTGTACTCCTAAAATTTTCTTTTTCGACCGATCTCAGGCTGGATCTCCCGGCCTGAGAGACCGTGTCGTATTCCGCGTATGCGGACGATCATATTAAAGCAATAGTCATGCCAAAATTAAAAAATAATATAAATATTTTATAAAACCAGTAACCAATATGAAATATCAGATTTTCCTCCATAACGCCACATGCTTGGATGAGTCGAAGAAGGAGTCTGAGTTAAATAGATGAGGAAAATTTTTCCCAGCTGGTGAAATATTTTCCTCCCTCAGCGGGAAGCCCGAGCTATCGATCAAATTCTGAAAGCCAAAACGACTCGGGGAAAGCGTTGCCGCATTCAAGCCGTAGAAGCTTCGTGTCGATATTGATCCTGTATCTCTATCGCAGCAACAAGGGAGTCCGTATGCCTGCTCGGCGATCTCTACTCTTCCTTTCGTTTTTACTCGTCTTGGTCGCGAACGTTTTTTCCGACACGACGCCCTATAGGCTTTTTCCTTCTTTATATAGAAAGGCTACCCAGGATTTCCTGCCCCAAACCGTTTCGAGGTCGCCGATCCCTGCGGGACCTTCAGCGGTTCACGAAAGAATACCTCTATTGGCGAATAACACGATCGTGGCGTTTTATGGCCATCCCTTGTCGCAGCGGATGGGAATATTAGGGCTTCACGGCAAAGAAGAAATAGCCAGGATGGTGGAAACGTACGCCGGATATTACGATCAGGCCAACGGCAAGGACGGCGCTATTCCTGCTTATTATATTATCTATGGAACCTGCTGGCCCGGCGGCGAGATAGGCTACCTCAAGGATTCCATCCTCGAAGAATACATCCTCTACGCCCAGCAGCGCGGAATGCTTGTCTTCGTCGACCATCAGATCGGAAAGTACAGCGTCAAGGAATCCATGGCCCGCATTCTCCCCTTTCTCCGCTATCCCAACGTCCACCTGGCTCTCGATCCTGAGTGGAGAACCTTGAAGCCGATGCAGGAGATCGGCTCCATCACCGCCGAGGAGCTCAACCAGGCTCAGATGATCATGCAGGACTATATAGTCGCCAATAAGATACCCGGCATACGGATGCTCGTGGTTCACCAGTTTCAGGATAAGATGATTCGCGACCGCGACCTGGTCAGGGCTAATCTTGACAGGGTCCTCCTGGTCCACACCGCCGATGGTTTCGGCAGCCCGTCGGTGAAAAAGAATTCCTACGCGCAAAATTCAAAGGCCGAAAATATTCCGGTCAAGGGCTTTAAACTATTCTTCAAATCCGACTTCCCGCTAGCCGGCTGGGACAATCCCTTGCTGAGCCCCGCCGAAGTAATGTCCCTTGAGCCACGGCCTAGTCTCATAATCTACCAATAGGGCTGCAAATAGCCTAAGAAATGTAAATTTCCTCCTGCTTCCTGTCGATACACTTATAAGGGATTCCGTCTTTTTCCGGTTCCGGCGGGAAGGCTTCGGCCCTGTCGTTTACCGGATTGCGTGATACCTATGTAAGTAGCCTAGAGTCGCCACAGGGAGAAGACCCATGTCTTTTTTTAAGAAGATCCGAATCGCGGTCGTGATAACGGCATTGATCTGCGTAGTTCCCCTTTCAGCCTACGATCCGCCCAAGGGCGGCTTCTTCCTTCCCTCCCTCTACTCGCCCTGGGGCTTGGCATATTCGCCGACGGTTACGGGACCTTCCGCGCCCTGGGCCGCCCTCTCGAATCCCTCGGTCTTGGCGGATGGCCAGCTCGCCCAGCTCGAGGCGGCCTTCACGGGCATAACGGATTTCGGAAAGGCGGGGCAGGGCTGGGGTTCCGCGGCCTCGCTGGGCTTTTCGCTACCAGTTCCCTATGGGGTATGGGGCGGGGCTGCACGCTTTTTCTCTTCCCCAGCCGGCATGACAAGCATGCCGCTGGGAACCTTCGGCGGTGTGACGGCGTTTTTCGCCAAGGATATTCTGTCTTCCCTGTATTTAGGCACAGCGGTGGACCTCACCATGGGCGGCTCCGGAGGCTTCGGCTGGGGACTCTCCCTCGATCTCGGAGCGACGTGGCTTGCCGGCGATTTAGGTGTTTTCAAGGACACCCGCTTCGGTCTCTCTCTCCTGGACATGGGCAAAGGATACTCGACACCCGGCGCCACCGGCATGTTCGGCGGGGTCGCGACTTCCTATCCTTCGTCCTTTACCCTGGGCTTGGGAGCCCGGAGCAACCTCATCCAAAACTATTACTGGAACCTCGATGCGGGCGTCGACATTTGGAGCCCCTCGTTCCAGGATCTCGGACTGGATCTCTCCCTCGGCCTATCCTTCAGGGGAGCGGTCGAGCTGCGGCTAGGATGGTCCGCGGGCTTGAGCGATATGCTCAATGGAACGGGCAGGAGCTATCTGCCCAGTCTTGGCATCTTCGGCACTATCAGCTTGGACAAGGGATTCAGGTTCGGCGGCCGGAGCAATAGGGATGCCAGCCTCGGCATAGGGACTGCCTTCGCGCCGCTTTACGACTCCCTGTACGCTTTAAGCGCCGGAGCCTCATTGAGTTTCGGCCTTCGGGACAGGACGGCTCCGGTCATCAAGGCCGAGCTGCCGGCGCCCTACCGCGGCACCGTCCATATCTCGCCAGACGGCGATGGGCGGCAGGACAGCCTGGACATACCGATCTCCGTCAGCGACGAACGTTATGTGACCGGCTGGAAGCTCACGGTGGAGGACCAGTCTGCGGGCAAGGTGGTGAGGACGATCGGGGAATCCAATGACAGGGTGGAAGCTATCCGGGGCTTCGATTCCCTCGGTTCAGCCTTGACGTATTCGCGAAAATCCGTCGCCGTGCCCTCCAGCCTCAGCTGGGACGGCAAGGACGACTCGGGCTTAAAAGTTCCCGACGGTTCCTATACCCTCAGCCTTCGGGCCTGGGATGATAACGGAAACCAGAACCTGGACTACCTCAGCTGCCTGACGGTAGTGGTAGACAGCACGAAGCCGCAGGCCAGCGCGCGATCGCTGGAACCGACCATGATCTTAAGCCCCGACGGAGACAGGAAGAAGGATACGATAGCCTTCAGGAACACCGGTTCGGTGGAAAACGGCTGGAAGATCGAATTGTTCGACGGGGTCGGAAACCTCGTCCGCTCCAGGGAGTACGGCGGACGCAGCGCCCCCGCCGACTTTGAGTGGGACGGTACGGCGAACGATGGCAGCAGGGTCCCCGACGGGAGTTACAGCCTCAGGCTTTCCACCCGGGACGAGGCGGGAAACCTAGCCCAGAGCGAAGTGAAGAACATCATCGTAGACACCAGAAGACCGCAGGTTTCCATCGCCACCGACGGGGTGGTCATGAGCCCGAACGGCGATGGCATCAGCGACAGTCTCCTGATAGCTCCCAGCTTCGAGTCTTTCGAAAATCTCTCCAGCTGGGAAGTGGCGGTACACAATCCGGAAAAGACCAAGGTGTGGAGAGTATGGGGGGGAGCGGACAACCCTCCGGAAAAATCCTATACCTTCTCGGGATTTTCCGAGGCGGGGCAGGCTTTCGCCGATGGCCAGTACGAGGCCTTGGTCAGCTTCGAGTATAAAAACGGCTACGGCGATACCAAGTTCAGCGCACCCTTCTACATGGACAGGACCCCTCCCGCGGCGAGCATAAGGCTGGCGGACAAGAATACTATTTTCAGCCCCGATGGCGATGGCTCGAGAGATGGGTTTATCTTCACCTTCGATTCCTCAGAGGAGGATACCTGGAATTTGATTATCAGGGACTCCCATAAGAACGAGAAGGTGGTGCGGCGGTATTCGCAGAACCTGCCCGAATCGCTGGAGTGGAACGGCAAGGACGATCAGGGCAGGCTCGTGGATGACGGAAATTACGAGGTTTACGTATTCTCGGTGGACAGGGCTGGCAACAGCTTCGCAACGAGCTCCGCGCCGGTCCAAATTGATACAAGACGTCCAGCCTCAAGCCTGAGGCTGGACCGTGAAGCCTTCAGCCCAAATTCCGACGGAATCGCTGAATCCATTCTCGTCTCTCCCCAAATCGAAACCCTGGAAGGACTTGTGGCGTGGAAGTTCTCCATCGACAACCTCGCTGAAGCGGGCGGGGAGGCCCTGGCGTATACGGGAGAGACCGGCGAACTACCCGCGGCCCGCTATACCTTCGAAGGCAAAGGCGCCGACGGCAGGTCGCTGCCCGAGGGCAAGTACAAGGCCCGGCTGGAGCTTTCGTACATAAACGGGTTCTCGAGCACGGTACAGAGCCCGGATATCGTCCTGGACAGAACCTATCCTTCAGCGACGGTAATGGCCGAAAAGAAAGCCTTCAATCCCTCGGGTAATCCTGATCAATCGACATTCGTCATCGAACAAGGCGGATCAGCCGAAAAACTTTGGAAGGCCGCCGTAATCGATTCCAAGGGGCAAAAGGTAAAGTCCTGGGAATTTTCGGGAAAGCCCTCGAATATCGCCTGGGACGGAGTCGGGGACTCGGGCTTTCCCGTACCGGATGGCAGTTATCGTTACTTGATCGCGGCCACCGATGAATCGGGCAACTCCTTCGCGTCGAAGGAGCTTCCCTTCGAGGTGGATACCAGGAAGAAGGAGCTTCGCCTGTCGGCCGACAGTCTCGCTTTCAGCCCTAACGGGGATGGCGTCAAGGACAGCCTCGTTTTCAGCGCCGAAGCCACCGATGCTTCCAGGCTCGATGCCTGGCGCATGTGGATCGTGGCGGGGAGCCTGTCCGGGGATACTCGGGCGGCGAGGCCGGTCAAATCATGGCAGGGCGGAGCCGTGCTTCCCAAGAATTTCGAGTGGAACGGACAATCCGATGTGGGCGTTGCCGTACCCGATGGCCAGTACTCAGTTCTATTAAGCCTTTCGTACCCTAACGGCGACGAGACCGAAACCGTCGTAGGCCCGTTCACGGTGGACAGGGTCCCTCCTCGGGCTACGGTCTCTCTTTCGACAAAACTTTTCTCGCCCAACGGCGACGGAGTTCTCGATACGGTCACGATTACCCAGGAAGCTGCGACTGCGCTGGATCGATGGGAAGCCTCGATCTTAAATGCCGGCGGCGAACAGCTGAAAAGCTGGACCTGGGATGACAAGCTCGAGACCCTAGTCTGGGATGGAAGGGATTCCTCCCAAGGGATTCTGGCGGACGGAACCTACTATTATGAGTTGAAGTCCACCGATGCCGGAGGCAACAGCTACAGCTCGGGCAAGCTGCTCGTGGCGGTGGAAACAGAGAAGAAGGCTGTTCGGCTGGATATAGACCAGCGAGCCTTCAGCCCGAACGGAGACGGGCAGAGGGACGAACTAGGCATCGGAATAATTATCCAGGCGCCCGAGCGGGTCAAGGATTATGAGTTGATCATCGTAGCCCAGGACGGCCCCATGGCCATGTCGGCAGTGCGGAGCTGGAAGGGTGCGGGAGTCGCTCCTCAGCGTGTCGTCTGGAGGGGCGAGAGCGATTCGGGGGTCCAGGCTCCCGATGGGCGTTACGCGGCAAGCATCCGCGTCAATTATTTCAACGGGGATCAGATAGAAGCGCCTACGCCTGGTTTCCTGGTAGACAGGATAGCCCCGCGGATCGATGTGTCCGCATCGCTGGATATTATTTCTCCCAACGGCGACGGCAGGTCGGACTCGGTCGATATAAAGCAAAACTCGCTAAAGGGAGACGATTGGAAGGCTAGCATCAAGGCCGCGGACGGAAGGCTCGTAAAGAGTTATTCCTGGAAGGATGAGGTCGCCGGCTTTACCTGGGACGGTAGGGACGAAACCGGGGCCCTCGTGCGTGACGGCCGGTATCGCTACCAGGCCGAGGCGGTGGATTTGGCGGGCAATAGAACGCTCAGCAAGGAATTGAGCATCGCCGTCGAGACGGAGAAAAAGACCGTGCGTCTCGACGCGGATGCCCTGGCCTTCAGCCCCAACGGGGACGGCAAACGCGACAGGCTCCTCCTAGGCCTCCGTATCCAATATCCGGAGCGGGTCAAGAGCTTCGAGCTTACCATCGTCCAAGCCGCCGGCGCCGATTCATCCCTGCCGGTCAAGAGCTGGAAGGGTTCTTCGGATGTTCGCAGTCAGTACTACTGGGATGGCTTCACCGATTCCGGGATTCCCGCCCCCGATGGATCCTACTACGCTAAACTGACCCTGCTCTACGCCAACGATGACCTTTATCAGCAGGAGATCGGTCCGTTGCTCGTGGACAGGATAGCGCCCCAAGCGACGTTGCGCGCCTCTGCCGCCGTATTCTCCCCCAACGGGGACGGGCGCTCGGATACTGCGGAAATATCGCAGGAAGCCCTGCCCGGCGATGTATGGCAAGGCCAAATCACCGACTCTGGCGGCAGGATCGTCAGGTCCTGGACCTGGGAGAAAGACCTGAGCTCTCTTGTCTGGGATGGAAAGAATCAGTCCGGAAACCTGGTTCCCGACGGTCAGTATTACTATGAGCTTCGTTCGATCGATCAGGCGGACAATAGCTTCGTCTCCTCCAAGCTGCCGCTGGAAGTTGACGCTACAGGCAAGACTGTGCGTCTCGACGTGGATCAGAAAGCTTTCAGCCCAAACGGCGACGGCGTGAAAGATGCGCTGTACATCAATATCCTGGCGCCTAAGGCACAGACGATAGCCGATTACGAAGTATCTGTGTTCGCTCTCGACGCGGCCGGGGCCAGGCAATCTACGCCGGTGCGGATCTGGAGGGGGCAGGCCGACCTGAGGGACCAGTATACCTGGGACGGAAAAACCGAATCGGGAATAATGGCTCCCGACGGGGAATACCAGGTTACGGCGAGGATACACTACAGGAACGACGATCTTTTCGAGCTTGCCAGTCCCAGGATCCTGGTGGACAGGGTGGCTCCCAAGATAAGCGCCTCCGGGGCGCCCCTTCTCTTCTCGCCCAATGGCGACGGGAACAAGGATACGATCACCATTAGCCAGAATTCCAGCCTTGGCGATGATTGGACGGGAAGGATGAGAACCGCGGCCGGCCTGGTGGTTCGAAGCTGGAGCTGGAAGAACGAGGCTCGCAGCTTCGTATGGGACGGCAAGGACTCTTCGGGCAAGGTGGTGCCGGACGGCGTCTATTCCTACGAGGTAGGGGCGAGCGACGCGGCGGGCAACGCCGCTTCGGCCAAGGTGAGCGGAATCAGGGTGGACGCGTCGACCGCGAAGGTGTACGTCACCGCCTCCGATACTGGCATGTCGCCCAACAACGATGGGATCAGGGACGAGGTGTCCTTCACAATCGTGGTCGAGCGGCGCGAGGGCATAGAATCCTGGCGCTTCTCCCTCCTGGATACCCAGGGAGTGGAGCGGAGCTACTTCGGCAGCGCCGGTTCAGATGTTCCTGCCCGCCTGGTGTGGGACGGCAGGGATCTTCAAGGCCAGGTAGTCCAGGGCGAATATGTGGGCAAGCTGGTCGTCAATTACGAAAAGGGCGATGTGGCTCAAGCCACGAGCGCCCCGGTGCTGGTGGACGTAGACCCGCCGGCTGTGAGCATCAACGTGCGGCCTGAGTACTTCAGCCCCGACGACGATGGGGTAGACGACAAGCTCAGCTTCGATATTCAGGTGGACGCGGCGGCGGGCGTGGTGGACTGGAAGCTCGAAGTGTTCGAAACCGCAATCGTTGAATCCAGCAATCCCAACGCGGTGAGCTCAGAGCGTCTGTTCAAGGATTGGAGCGGGAAGGGCAAGCCTCCCGCCTCGATAGCCTGGGACGGCAAATCCTCCAGGAGCGAGCTGGTGGAGTCCGCGACCGATTACCGTTTCAGCTTCGTGGCTCGGGACCAGTTGGGCAACAGCACGACGGTCTCCGGCATAATCGCCGTGGACGTCCTGGTGATCAGGGACGGGGACAGGCTCAAGATAAAGGTTCCTTCCATCGTCTTCAGGGCGAATTACGCGGACTTCGTGGGCCTTTCGGCTGACATCGTAGCCCGCAACGAACAGGTGGTCGCCCGGATCGCCCAGATCCTGAACAAGTTCCCGGACTACAGGGTGAGGATAGAAGGCCACGCCAACAACGTAGCTAAGATGCTGGGATACTCCCAGACCAGGATCCAGACCGAGGAAACCAAGGAACTCATTCCCCTTTCGACGGGAAGGGCGGAGCTGGTGCGCACTATGCTGGTGGGCAACGGCGTCGATTCCCGCAGGTTGAGCGTCGAGGGCCTGGGTTCCAGCGAGCCGGTGGTTAGCTTCTTCGATGTGGAGAATCGCTGGAAAAACAGGCGCGTTGAGTTCGTGCTCATAAAAAATCAGTAAACACCTCCCGGACCTGAGTCCGGATAGGGTAAGGGCCGCCCTGGATGCTCCAGGGCGGTCCTTTTCATATTGGTTCGGTGGCTGTGACTAGGGATCGACCCGGGCGCGGCGAACTCGAAAGGTGGTTCACTTAAGCAGGTCTTCGGCCTTTTCTGCTTCCAGGAGCGAGGCGGCGAGATTATGCTTCTTGAAGAGGCTCGCTATGTCGCCTAAGAGAGAAAGGTGATCCTCGGGCTTTTCGTCTTCCGGAACGAGGATGAGAATAAGAATCCGGACCGGCTTTTCAAGCAGGGACACCCTGAAGCCCTCCCTGTGCGATCCCATGCAGACTATGGGAGCCCTGATGGTCTCCAGCCTTTCGTGCATCAGGATCACCCCCTGGGCTATTTCAATAGGTTGCCGCTGGACCTGCTCGGTGAGGGCGAGGCTCAGCCTGCTCGAGAGCCTTCGATCAAAGGGAAATGCTGAGGACACGAGCTCGAAGATACCGTCGGTCAGCGCGCTGTGCTTCATGTTCACCCGTATGGTCCCCTTGGCGACCGCATGTTCCAGGATCTGCCGCGCCGAAGTCGGAGTCGGCGCCGATGGGGAAACACTTTCTAAAATCGGGGGCGCGGATGCAATCGGAGAAGCTGAGGGCTGGTTCAAATAGGCAGCCTGTTCTCCCCTGGCCATGTAGATTATGAGCAGGTTGGACTGGGGGAACTCCTCCCCGATTCGATGGGGAAGACGCTCCACCGCTGGATGCCAAGAGGGTTCTGAAGTCCGGGCGCTAAGGAGGACAAAGGCCTTGGATTGTCCTGGGATCGAATCCAGGGCTTTGCCGACTTCTTTCCAGGCTTCGATCTCCACGCCCTGATAACTCAAGCCGAAGTCGGCTTTCCGCAGGGCACGGCCGAGCCCTGCGTTTTGTCCTTTGAGGGTGAGTATGTGGAGCTTGGACTGGTGTTTTCTTACCAAGGCTTTAAGTACGGAAAGCGCCGCGCTGAAGCCTTCGTGGGTTTCGCAGAAAGGCGGGAGCACCGCCGCGATGTGAGAGGCTTTAAGGGGGGCCACGAGCCTTGCGACCAGCACCTGCTGGTCGCAACTGTTCAGGATCTGGTCTATTACCGAGCCGAAAAATGCGTTGGCCAGCCTAGGAGGCTTGTTCCATCCAACGAGGATGGTATCGGCATCCTGCTCCTCCGCGCTCTGGAGAATCGCGTAAGCTACGTTCGTCTCCACCCTGAACAGGGGAGTGACCGGGGTCTGGGGATCCAGGCCGCGCATCAAGGCCGCAGCCAACATGGTTTCCGCCTTGCTACGTTCTTCGCCGTTCTGGTCGGGCATGACCACTAAAGGAAGGAGGGGAGAACCCCGGGTTTGTTCCTGGAGCAGTTCGCCCAATTCGATCAGTTGGTGGGAACTGGCTGGCTTGGAGAGGGGGATGAGTATCCGGCTTCCGCTGAAGTGGTGTCTGCCCGGGCTTTCGGGATTGCTCAACCTGAGCTTGTAGACAGATCCGCGGGCGACCAGTGCGGTCAAGCTGCTAGAAAGGATTACCAGAAGGACGGCGCCTCCGAGAAGGGGCTGGTCGAAATATCCTGTGCTGCCGGCGACCGATGCAGTAGCCAGAGAAAAAGCTGAAAAACAGGAAGAAAATCCAAAAAGCAGGCCCCTGTCCTCGGAAGAAAGACGCAGCGCCCTGCCCGTTATGAAAGCTGCGAGTATCTTGGAACCAAGCCCCAGGATTACCGATCCTGAGATGAAGATGAGAACCCTGGGAAGCGAGGGGGTTTGGGAGAAATTGGCTTGAGTTCCTAAAAAAACAAAGAGAAAGGGCAGGAAAAACGACTCGCCCAAGAGATTGACCCTTGATGATATCGCCCTGGACGAGCCGAGGGCGGGAGCGAGAAGCAGGCCTGAGTAAAGCGCGCCCAAATATGCCGGAAGACCTAAGAGACTTCCCAGGGCGGAGCTTGCGAAGAGGAGAAAGAGGAGGAACATAGCGTCGATGCCCCCCTGGGCTCTCATATTCCTCAGCACGAAGGGGGCGAAACGGGGCAGGGCGAGGCCGAGGACAATCAAATAGAGGAGCCATAATCCAAGGGTTCCTAGGGGTGGGAGGAAGAGCGATTGATCGCGGATGAAAACAGAAGCGAACAATATCAGGGTTACAGCAATGCGGGAGAGACCTGATCCAGCCATACCGATTTCAACCGATTCCCTGGCCTGAAGGTCGGCTCGCAAATGAGGCAGGATGCTGCGGGAGCCTGAGGAGGCGAAAAAAGCCCCGACGATCAGCGCCGAGCTGAGATTGCGCCCGAAGAGAAAATAGCCGAAGGTCGAGCCCGCGATAAAGGGTATGGAAAAGGTAAGGGCGCCGAAAAGAAGGACAGGGAGGGGCCGCTTTTTCACTATTCCTAGGTTGATCTCGGCTCCTGCGTTGAAAAAGGCGTAGACCAGGCCCAGCGAGCCGAGAAGCTGCAGGAGGGTGCCGGGTTCTAATAATCCTATCAGCTCTGGACCGAGGAGAATCCCGACCAAGGTCATGGAAGCGACCACAGGTATTCCAAGCCTGTCTGAAAGGTAGGGAGCGACAAGGCCGACGGCCATTACCACGGCTACTATGCCTGCGGGCTCAAGCATCGAATCCATCTTTAATCTAGTCTAGGATACGGTAGCGGGAAGCGCAAGCCGATTTCAGTTCCTTTTGGATGTGGAATTTAAAACTGACCTACAAAGCGGACTTCCGGCTCGAGGGAGAATCCATAGGCTTGAAGAGCCGCTTCTTGCGCGCTTTCTATGAGGGCGCGCATGTCCTTGGCCGACGCCCGACCCATATTTACGAAAATGTTGGCATGCCAAGGCGACACTGCCGCATCGCCGAGCCTTCGGCCCTTGAACGCGAGGCTGTCCAGGATAGCCCCAGTGGGTTTTCCGAAGTCCCGGTTATTTTTGAACATTGAGCCCGCCGAGGGGTAGCGGTAATGTCCCTTTGAAATCCTGTCCAGCTTTCTGGAACGCATTGCCGATGCTATGAAGGGAGCGTCGGCGCGGCGCAGCGTGAGCTCTGCGGCAGTGACGATCCATCCATCATAGGCAAATCCGGGCTGAAAAGCCGAGCGCTTGTAGCTCCAGCCGAGGTCTGAGCTGTCCAGGGTTTTCATCTTGCCGTCGGGTGAGAGAATCCTGAGGCTGCCGAGCGCCGCGGCTATATCCTCTTCGTAACAGCGGGCGTTCATGAATACAGCCCCGCCCAGGCTGCCGGGCATTCCGTAAAAGTTCTCCAGGCCCTGGAGCCCAAAGGCCAAGGCCTCTTCGCAGAGGCTGTCGATCGAAAGGCCGGCCTGGGCGTAAAGCGAGACTTTGCCTATAGAATCGTCAAGCCTTTCCTGCCGGCTAGGCAGTCCCAGGCTACAGCCCGAGAGATTCGAAAGATCTATAACCCAGCCCCGGATACCCTTATCGCCCACCAGGAGGTTCGCCCCTCCGCCCAGGACGAAATATGGTTCTCCCGCTTTCCGGAGCGCTCTCACAAGAACGGCGAGTTCCGATTCCGAGGAAGGGCGGAAAAAATAATCCGCCGGGCCCCCGATCCTGAAACTCGTATGTAGGGACATAGGTTCGGATCTGAGAATCCTCCCGGGGTCTATATTGATTTTTCGGGCGATTTGCCATAGCTTTTCCATATTCGCGCCCTATTCTGATCGCTGCGCTTTCCAATTTCAAGTCCGCTGCTGGAGGATGACTCGTGCCTGTCATTAAGTTTTTCAATACATTGGGCCGCTCGATGGAAGTGTTCAAACCCCTCGTTCCCGGCAAGGTCGGCTTCTATGGCTGCGGTCCCACCGTATACAACTACGCGCACATAGGCAATCTTCGAACCTACGTTTTCGAGGACATACTGGTGCGAAGCCTCCGCCGCTTCGGACTCGATGTCACTCATGTCATGAACATCACCGATGTAGGACACTTGAGCGGCGACGACGACACGGGCGAGGATAAAATGCTCAAGAGCGCCAAAGAACGAGGTCAGAGCGTCCTCCAGATCGCCTCCTATTATACCGACGCGTTTTTCAGCGACACCGAAAGGCTGGGCATAGCCAAGCCCAGCATCGTGTGTAAAGCTACCGAGCACGTGCAGGACATGATCAGGTTGATCCAGCGCATCGAGGCCGGAGGCTATACCTATTCTGCGGGAGGAAACCTCTATTTCGACGTGAGTAAGTTCCCGAGCTACGGCGAATTGGCCAACCTCAGGTTGGAAGAACTCAAGGCAGGGGCGAGGATCGAAGTAGATGAAAATAAAAAAAATCCCCAGGATTTCGTCCTCTGGTTCACCAAGTCAAAATTCGAAAACCAGGCTTTGATCTGGGACAGCCCCTGGGGAAGGGGATACCCTGGCTGGCATGTGGAGTGCTCCGCCATGAGCATGAAGTATCTAGGCGAAAGCTTCGACATCCACTCAGGCGGCGTGGATCACATCCCTGTGCATCATACGAACGAAATCGCCCAGTCGGAGGCGGCGACTGGGAAGCCCTGGGTGCGGTACTGGCTTCATGCAGAGTTCCTAGTGATGGACAAGGGCAAGATGTCCAAATCCAAGGGAAGCTTCATCACCCTCCAGAATCTTTTGGACGATGGCTTCGAAGCCTTGGATTACCGATATTTCTGCCTAGGAGGTCACTACAGGAGCCAGCTTAGTTTTTCAGTCGATGCCATGGCGCAGGCCAAGGCTTCGAGAAAGGCCCTGTTGGAAAGATTCTTGGACCTGAAAACCCAAGCGGGTGCGGCGGCTCTGCCGGGCAAAGGCGAGCTGCACAGCAGCGTCCTGGAAAGACTGGAAAAGTTCGATACTCTTTTGGCTGACGATCTGGCCGTGCCCAGGGCCTTGGCTGAACTTTGGGGGCTGCTGAAGGACTCGTCGCTGCCTCCCGCCGATGTGGTGGCCGCCGCCCTTGATATGGATACCGTCCTAGGTATTGGTCTGGCAGAAGCCAGGCGAGAGGAGAAAAGCCTCTCCGACGAAGAAAGGTCGAAAATCCAAGCCTTGGTTGACAGGAGGGCCGAAGCCAAGAAAGCGAAAAACTGGGCCCAGGCCGATGCGCTTCGTCAGGAGCTCAAAGATTTGGGCATCGTCCTAGAGGATGGCCCTGCCGGCACGGTCTGGAAGCCCTCCAAGGCCTAAGGGCTTAAACGTAACAAAGGGGAATCTGTATTGTTATCTTCAGGTGAGCGGCCCGACGACCTCGGTTTCAAGACTATATACGAAGAGAACGTCGATATGCTCCTGAGGGTGGCTTTGAGGATAAGCAATTCCATGGAAGCCGCGGAAGATATCGTCCATGACGCCTTCGGCAAAATGGTTGAGAAAAAGCCGGTATTCCCCAGCGGAAACGACGCCAAGTACTGGCTCATCAGGGTAGTGAAGAACGCGGCCATAAACTACGCCAAACGAAAGGGCAGGGAGACCAAAGCCTACGAGAAGTGGTGGAGAACCGAAGCCTCTCCGGTGGAAAACGCCGAGGCCGGAGCCTTGACCATCAAGGAGACCGGGACCGAGGCGGGCATCCAGCCTTCGGTCGAAGACGACGTCTTGCGCAGCGAGGCCGCCAGGGAATTGCGCCGAAACTTGAGCCAGCTGCCGGAAAAGTTGCGGGAAGTTTTGGTGCTTAAAGAATATAGCGGAATGAATTATAAGGAAATAGGCAAGGTTTTAGGAATTAGCGAGGGCAATGTGAAGGTTCGTGCTTTTCGTGCCCGCGAAGCCCTGCTCAAGCGGATGAAGGGGGAGGATTCCCATGTGTCCTGATGACGCGCTGCTGTCCGCCTACCTGGACGGCGAAGTCCCTTCGCCTTGGAAAGAGAGGATGGATGCGCATATAAACGCCTGTCCGCAGTGTCGTGGAAAAGTTGTCGCGTACAAAGTCCTGTCCGGCGCCCTGAATGAGAATTTCGATGAGGCTGAAAAGGAATTCTTGCGTCTAGCCAAGACGAGGATAGCTTCGTCCATCGATATGGCATCGGCACCGGAAAAGAGCGTTGGCGTACATTCTGGTGCCTGGGCTGAGCTTTGGTCTCGCAGGATCTCGCTGCCTATGCCGATTTTGGCGGCCTCAGCCGCTGCCTTCGTGCTGGTGTTCGGCGTCGCCATGGGAATTTTCGGTTCTTTCAAGGGGATGAGCAGGGAAGCCACCGGAAGCGTGGCTTCGGCCTCCAGTACCATCACAGCACAATCGGCCACCCTGGAGCTTATGGCTCAATACATGAAACAGCAGTCCGTACAGCCTGTGATGATCGAGATACCCAGCGAATCGGTGTTTTACCAAACGGGGAATCCGCTGATCCTCTCCGACTCAGAAACGCTTCTTCCGGACTCGACGACTACATCCTACAGGAGCGCTCCGCGGTGAACTTTTTCGTCGGCTTAGAACGAAGGGTTGCGCTTAGAACTCCCTTCGTATTCCTGCTGTACCTGGTTGCGGCGCTGGGCCTGGGCGCCCAAGCGGTCAATCCCGGGGCGCAGGCGCCGAATACCGCGCCAAAAGCGGCGAATGCAGCGCCTCATACTTCCAGCCCAGCCGGGCAAATTCCCTCATCGATATTGCTATTCAACATACGTACAGCCTTTTCCTTGAGTCCCTCCATGGTGAAACAGCTTCAAGGAAGGGGGGAGGACCAGGGCGCTAAACAGCCGGAAAAACCTGGAGAAGAAGCATCCAAGGCACAAGCCGCGCCAAGTGCCACCGGAGCCTCCGGTGGTGCCGCCAGCACCCCTATCGCCCCCATCGCCCCCATCGCTCCCATCGCCTGGACCGAACCCCTGGCCAGGAGCCTGCCCGTGGCCGCCCCCTTGGACCTGCGACTCATGGGCAAAAACCTTATAGTCATCCTCCAGATATTGCCCATAGCGGTGCGAGATCCCATAGTCGACCTCTTCGTTCACGGCCAAATATGGCTCACCACCCAGGATAATTCGATCAGCTATAAGACTACCATGGAATCCGTGAGCATTCCCTTCGGGTCGCGGATTTACTTCTATCCCCTCGGCGCCGACCTCAAGTCCGGGGCCCCGGTGGCCGTGGAGATAAAGGTGGACAGGTCCAGCCTGCATTGAGCAAGGATAATCGAGGATTCCAGGCATGAAGCCGGGCAAGAGATTTTTCTGGATCATTCTGTCGATATCCGCGCCATGCGCCATACTCTACCTGGTCTTCCTCATCACCAAACCAATCTTGTCTCAGATCGAGCCCCTGGCCTTCATCCCGGGAGAAAGCATCCGGCTGCGAGGCAAGAATTTCGGCCGGGAACAAGGCAGAGGGCGTATTCTCCTGGATGGATTCGAGTTGACGAATTCTTCATACCTATCATGGTCAGATAATGAAATTGAAATTTCCCTGCCTGCGGGAGTCGACTCGGGGCTCATCCAGGTGGCAAGACCGTATGGAAAAAGCGGAGCCCAGGTACTCATCAATTCGCTTCGCCTCCCCGAACGGCCGGCCAATCTCTCTCGCTCCGCCTGGGGTCCCTCGGTCACCGAAGTCCTCCCGCTGGATTCGGGACCGGGTGCCTTGATCGAGCTGCGGGGGATAAATTTCGGCTCGGAACTCCACGCAAGCCAGGTAAGGTTTTCCCGAAATCCCGGGCGTATGAGCCTGGAGGTCCAGGAACCCGATGAATTTTCAGCCGCCTTGCCGATTTCCCAGCGTTTCGTGCTCCCCGAGGATTCTCTCATGTACGAATACTGGGACGACAAGCTGATTCGGGTGAGGGTGCCGGAGCAGGCGGGTTCAGGCCCCTTGGTGGTGAGCACTCCTCACGGGGATTCTGAACCCTACCATCTGCGGCTGGGCCAGGATTCAGGGACTAAGTACCGATTCGATCCTGTCAGCTATACCCTGGAGTTCGAAATCGATATTGAGCGGAAGGACAAAAATCCGGGAGGCTCCCTGCTGCTCCACGTTCCTAGCCCGCCCGATTTCTTCAGCCAAAGCATCGACGAAGTGCAGGCCGAAAGCCAGCCCTTCCAATGGCGCAAAGGCGACCCGGCTTCCCTCGTGCAGCTGGATGGCCTTCCATACGGCAAGAGCAAGGTGAGCCGAACCTTATTGATCACGGTCTATAATGTGGAATCCGAATTATCTTCATATAAGGCCGGGTTCACGGGTTCCTATTCCGATCCTTCCTCTTCGGGAGCGGCGCCGCAATTCTTGAAGCCCTATCTTGAAGCCGAGGCACTCCTTCCTTCGGGCGAAAAGGAAGTACGAACTCTGGCCGCCGCGATAACCGGCCGGGAACGCAACCTCCAGCGAAAAGCCGGACTCATAAGAACCTGGCTGGCTTCCCGGCTGGCATGGCTGCCCGATTCCGGTTCCGATAAATCCGTGCTGCAGGACTTGGCGAAGAAAAAGGCCGGCTCCCGGAATTATGCCCTCATAGCCACGTCGATTTTCAGGGCGGCGGGGATTCCCGCTCTCCCCGTGGCTGGCTTCCTCGTGGGCGACCAGGGGCAGGGGATACCTCATTTCTGGATGGAATACTATCTTCCGGCTGTCGGCTGGATTCCCTACGACCCTGTCCTCGCTTGCGGCGCCGTGCCTGAGGGTTTCACTCCGCCCTTTGCTGGTCCGGCTTCTTACTTCGGCGCCCTCGATAATCGGCATATCGCCATAACCAGGGGAATCGAGCAGCTTCATAGCCGGATTGGCGGGAAACCAGAAGGCCAAGCCGATATTGAGTGGCTCTTTTTCGATCCCCTGGAGGAGTCGATAGGCCTCGATTATTCCAGCGATTGGAAGAGCGTAAGAATTCTCGCCACCTATTAGAGCGGGGCTCTTGTCGTCGAGGCCGTGGTGCAAATTCCAGGAATAAGCTAGACTAAGGATAATTGGATCGCATTTTTTCCAGAGGGTAACAATGAAAAAAATCAAGGATTTCGACCCAGTACTATGGTCGGCCATGAGAGATGAGGAGAGGCGGCAGAGGGACAAGCTGGAACTGATCGCCAGCGAAAACTATGCTTCTCCTGCGGTAAGGGAGGCGGTCGGTTCGGTTCTCACCAATAAATACGCCGAAGGCTATCCAGGAAAACGCTATTACGGCGGCTGCGAGTTTGTCGACATCGCAGAAAACCTTGCCAGGGATAGGGCGAAACAGCTATTCGGCTGCGATTATGCCAACGTGCAGCCCCATGCCGGCAGCCAGGCCAATATGGGCGTGCTCTTCGCCGCTTTGGAGCCGGGCGATACGATCCTGGGAATGGATCTCGCCCATGGGGGTCATCTCACCCATGGGGCGCCTGTCTCTTTTTCGGGAAAACTCTACAAGGTTTTCCGTTATGGGGTGCGCCGCGAAGACGAGCGCATAGATTACCCCCAGGTAGCCGCCTTGGCTCGGGAGCACAGGCCAAAACTGATCATCGCTGGCGCTTCAGCCTACTCCAGGACCATCGATTTCGGTGCCTTCAGGCAGATAGCCGACGAAGTAGGCGCGTATTTGATGGTCGACATGGCCCACATAGCGGGACTCGTCGCGGCGGGCAAGCACCCGAGCCCCCTCGCGTTGGCGGATTTTACAACCACGACGACCCATAAGACCTTGCGCGGGCCCAGGGGCGGCATGATCCTCATCGGCCGGGACAAGGAAAACGACAAGGGCATAAAAACGCCGAGAGGCGACGGGCTTAGAAAATGGTCGGAGCTCGTCGATTCAAGCATTATGCCAGGAATTCAGGGAGGACCTCTGCTCCACGTGATAGCGGCCAAGGCTATCGCCTTCAAGGAAGCCCTGGAACCGGAATTCAAGTCCTATATCGAAAAGGTATGCGCAAACTCGTCGGTCCTGGCTTCCTGCATAGCCGAAAGCGGTGCCCGCATCGTATCCGGAGGTACCGACACCCATCTGGCCTTGGTGGATCTCACTCCCCTGGGGGTTTCCGGCAAGGAAGCCGAAGCCTGGCTGGATGAAGCCAATATCACGGTGAATAAAAACAGCATCCCCTTCGACGTCAAGAGCCCTTTCGTGACTTCAGGCATCAGGGTCGGGACGGCCGCTCTTACTACCCGGGGAATGGGCAGGGAAGAAATGCTCCTCGTCGGAGCCATGGTGGGCGAAGTATTGCGCTCGAAGGGCGACGATGGAACGCTCAGGCGGGTAGGGGAGAAGGTGCTGTCCCTCACATCCCGCTTCCCCATTCCATGAGGGGCCTGTCGTGCCCCTGAAGGCCGAAAGCCCTGGAGCCATCGTCAGACCCATTCTCTCTAAAAACCTTGAAGCCCAGGGTTTTTTTGCACAGGGCTTCTTGGACAAGAGAACCCTCAATTCAATTTTGAACGAAACGGGCGTTCCCGCCGAACTGCGGGAGAGGTACGGCAGCGCGGAAACCAAAAG
>CAYVOD010000011.1:0-30264 GCA_964453055.1 uncultured Treponema sp.
CTGGAATCGTCGCTTCCCCCGGAAGCGGCAAATTCATTCGATGGGGTTATCGATAATGTCAAAAGTGATGAAGCAAAGTTCGCTCGGCGGCATTCTCAGGCGGGCGGCGGGAGAGTACAAAGCCAAATCTTCCATCTTCGAGATTCCTTCCGCCCTTTTCGAATCGATGTTCGAAACAGAAGCAGAGAGCCCTGGCCTGGGAGTGATGTCTGGAAGGGCGAGCATTCCCGTGGGACCCGCAGCGGGGCCCCACACCCAGATCGCGCCCAATATCCTCGCCGCCTATCTGGCAGGCGCCAGGGTCTTCGAGCTGAAAACCGTCCAGGTCAAGGATCGCCTTGAACTGGACAAGCCCTGCATCGACGCCCTGGACGAAGGCCAGAACGTAGAATGGTCCACCGAGCTGAGCCTGGACGAAGCCCATAGGGAATACCTCAACGCCTGGATCGTTTTGCACCTGTTCTCTTTTCTCTGGTCCCGCAAGCCCAGCGATTTTTTCTTCAACCTGTCGGTGGGCTACAACCTCGAGGGAATCAAAAGCCAGAGAATGGACGCGTTCATAGAGGGAATGCGTAGGCCGGAGGTTCATCCGTATTGGGCCCAGGCCCTGGAAGAATTAGATCTCTTCATACGGAGCCCCGAATTTGTCGCCGCCTTCGGCGAGGCGGCGGCGGAAAAAGCCCGGCATATAGCCGCCCATATGCCGGTAAGGCCGGTTCACTCCGTCACACTGTCGACGATGCATGGCTGTCCCCCCGAGGAAATCGAAAAAATCGGTCTTTACCTCATCAGGGAAAAGGGATTCGACAGCTATATAAAGCTCAATCCGACTCTCATAGGATTCGACAAGGCCCGTTCCATCCTCGACGCTCTGGGCTGGGAAAATATCGTCCTGAAACGGGAGAGCTTCGAACATGATCTTCAGATGGATCAGGCGATCCAGCTCTGCAATCGGCTTTCCGAAGCGGCCGGCGCCAAGGGAAGGCGTTTTGGGATCAAGCTCTCCAATACCCTGGCTAACCAAAACGACGGCCTACGATTGCCTGGCTCGGAACGCTACATGTCAGGCCGGGCCCTGGGCCCGCTCACGTTGAACCTGGCAGCCAGTCTTTCCTCAGCCCTGGGCGATTCGGCGCCCCGGTTTTCGTACTGTGGGGGCGTTTCCGCCTTCAACGCGGCGAAGCTGATCAAGGCGGGCCTTGGTCCGCTTACCCTCGTCACCGATATCCTCAAGCCGGGGGGCTACCTGCGCCTAACCCAGATCGCGAAAATCGCCGCGGAAGCCCTTCCCCTGCCCTTGGAGCAGGAGGAAAGAGATCCAAGGGCTCTGGAGCGGCTGGCCGAAGAAGTCCTTTCCTGCCCCGAGTACAGGAGGGATTGGAAAAAAGGCCACGCGTCCATCGGGAAAAAACTGCCGCTATTCGATTGTTATGCAGCGCCATGCATAGAAGCCTGCCCCGTCGGCCAGAAAGCGCCCTCCTACATAGAGGCCATGGGTCGGGGAAAAGCCGATCAGGCTCTCGCCACCGTGCTGTCCGACAATCCCCTTCCCGGAATCACCGGCACGCTCTGCGATCATGTCTGCCAAGAACATTGCTCGCGGAACGATTACGAAGGACCGGTGCTGATCCGGGACGTGAAAAAGACCGTCGAGGCCGCGTCGAACCTGGGGGTTCAGGTCCTCGATCCCGTATTAAAAACCCATGCCGTGGCGGTGATCGGGGCCGGACCCGCCGGCCTCGCCTGCGCATACCACCTGGCCTTGGCCGGCGTCAGGGTCAAGGTATTCGAGGCGGGTCCGGCCCCCGGAGGAGTGCCCGCCCTCATCATTCCGCCCTTCCGCATCCCCAGGGAAACCATAAAAAGGGACATCGAGAGGATCGCGGCGCTGGGGGTCGAGTTTGAGTTCGAGGCCAGGATAGAGTCGCTGGATATCCTGAAAAGCCAAGGCTACTCCCTTTTCTTCATCGCGACGGGAGCCCCCAGGGAAAAGACGATTTCTCTCGAAGGCCAGGGCTTAAAGGTCATGGGCGCGCTGGAGTTCTTAAAGTGCTTCCATACCGGCGACCTGGACTTCATGAAGAGGGTGAAACGAGTCGTCGTAGCCGGAGGGGGCAACACGGCCTGCGATGCGGTCAGGGCCGCGACCCGCGTCGAAGGAGTGGAGCAGGTTCTGCTTTCCTACCGGCGGACGAGAAGGGAAATGCCAGCGGACCTGGAGGAACTGGAAAACGCCCTTGCGGAAGCCGAAGAACTTAACCGACGCACGAAGCGCGATTCCCCGGAAAGACAAGCGACGAGGAAGCCGAGACAAAGCGGGGCTCCTACCCTCCTCGAACTAAGCCTGCCCGAGGGAGCGAGCCCGGGAAGGTTGAGGCTGAGGAAGATGCGCCTCGGCGAGAAGGACGCCTCGGGACGCCGCGCACCCCTGCCAACCGGCGAAAGCCTGGACATCCCCTGCGACCTTCTGATTGCCGCGATCGGCGAGTCTCCTGATCCCGCTCTCTTCAAAAGCATGGGAATAGAATTCGAAACGGATCGATCGCCGGCTGCCGACTCCCCAAGAATGAAGAGTGCCCTTCCGGATATATATATCGGCGGCGACGCCCGCATGGGGCCTTCTTCCATAATCGCCGCCGAGGCTGATGGGCGCAGCGCCGCTAAATCCATGCTGGCCAAGCTCGGCATGGCCCTACCGGAAGCGGACTATCAGGCTTTGGCGCCTGATGCGGCTTCTCTCCTTCGCAGGGGAGAAATACTCTTCTCGCTGGATCCCTCGTCCCAAAGCGCTGGCGGACCCGATTTCGCCGCCCGGGAGGCCGAGCGCTGCCTAGCCTGCGATTCGGCCTGCCTGCGCTGCGTCGAAGTCTGTCCGAACAGGGCCAACGTAGTTATCGAAACGCCTGGACCTTTTAGGCAATGGTCACAGATCGTCCATCTGGACAGGTTCTGCAACGAATGCGGCAACTGCGGATTTTTCTGCCCCTACGAAGGAGAGCCATATAAGGACAAGGCCACGCTCTTCGATACGGCGGAGGAATTGGAAGCGTCGAATAACCCAGGCTTCGCCTTCGTCGCAGACGGCCTTCCCTCCCTTACGTTGCGGACAGCCCGCGGGGGGAGACCGTTCAGCCTCGATTATTCAGCCTGGAACGGAGCCAATTCACCGCCCGGGTCGACCGCGATGGTCGCCCTCGCCAGGGAACTGTATAGGAATCATTCTTACCTGCTGGAGAAAAGCCCATGATCTTGTTTGAAAACGCGAGACTCCTGTCTTTCGACCCGCCCGGGCTGTCGGAGCCGGTCGACCTGGCTGCCTGGGAGCCCGGAGAAGGCGAAGGTCAGGGCGGCAGGATCGCCGCTATAGGCAAGAACCTGGCGGGGCGCTTTCCCAAAGCAGCCAAAGCCGGCTCGGGGGGCTACCTGTCCCCAGGGCTTGTCTGCGCCCACAACCATCTCTATTCGGCGCTGTCCAGGGGGATCACCGCGCGCATAGAGCCATCCAAGGACTTTGTCCAGGTCCTGCAGCATCTTTGGTGGAGGCTTGATAGGGCTATCGATCTGCCCATTCTGCGGGCCAGCGCCCTGGCCGGCGGAGCCGAGGCTCTCTTGGCCGGAGTCACCTCGGTGGTTGATCACCACGCGGGTCCATCGGCGATCGACGGAAGCCTCACGGTGCTGAAAACTGCCTTCGAGGAGCTGGGACTGAGGGGAATCCTCTGCTACGAGACTTCGGACAGAAACGGCAGCCAGGGAATGAAGGCGGGTATCAGGGAAAACCTGCGCTTCGCCGCCGAAGTCGACCGTGAACGCCTGGCCGGCCGGGCGTCGCTGGTGGAGGCGGCCATAGGAGCCCATGCGGGTTTCACCCTCGGGCCGGAGAGCATGGGACTGTTAGGCGAAGCGGTGCGCTCCACCGGACGGGGCATCCATGTTCATCTCGCCGAGGACCGCTTCGATCCCGCCGAGTCCCACAGTAGCTACGGCAAGGATTTGATCACGAGACTGGAGGAAGCCGGAGCGCTGAACGACAAAAGCATCATCGCCCACGGACTCTGGCTTTCGCTGCCGGAGGTGGAGTTGATGAACGAACGGGGCGCTTACCTCGCCCATAACGCCCGTTCCAACATGAACAACGCCGTCGGCTATAACAGCCTCCTGCACCGGCACCGCAAGGTAGTCCTGGGCACCGACGGAATGGGATCAGACATGCTGGAGGAGTTTAAGTTCGCCGTATTCAGGCACAGGGAAACGCAAGGGCCCTGGTGGCCCGGGGACTTCCTGACATGCCTGGACCGGGGCAACCGCCTGCTGGAGAGCTATTTCGGCGGTTCCTTCGGCAAGCTCGAGGCTGGCGCGGCGGCGGATTTGGTACATTGGGACTACGATCCCCCCACGCCCCTCGAGGCGGGCAACATAGCCGGCCACCTGGCATTCGGTTTAAGCTCCCGGTCGGTCAGAAGCGTCGCGGTAAGCGGCCGCTTGAGAATAAAGGATAGAAAACCGCTCTTCGATCCGGAAAAGATCGGCGCGGAAGCAAGACTGCAGGCCCTGCGTCTGTGGAAAAACATGGAAGGTATCGTATGAAAATCGAAAGTAGAATTTTGGAAAAAGCCCGCGGGTACAGGGATTACAGCGCGAAAAACTTGAGCGCCATGATTCGGGTTCCCGCTTTCAGCGGCACGGAGAAAGAGAGGATACAGCTCTTGGCAGAGCTTTGCCGGGAAGCCGGCATGGAAGACCTCAGGATAGACGGGCTCGGCTCGCTTATCGGCAGAGTGGGCAACGGTCCCAAGAATCTGGTTTTCGACGCTCATATCGACACGGTAGGCGTGGGCGACGAAGCCCAATGGAAGACTCCGGCCTTCTCCGGCAACATCGCCGACGGCCTGGTGCATGGAAGGGGCGCCACTGACCAGCTTGGCGGAGCGGCCGCCATGATCAGCGCAGCACGGATCCTCAAGGACTTGGCCTACGGCGGGAAATTTTCGGTCTGGTTCTCCTTTACCGTCATGGAAGAGGACTGCGACGGCCTTTGCTGGAAGCACCTTATCGAAGAAGAAGGATTCGTTCCCGATTTCGCCGTCTCTACCGAGCCCACCTCCCTGCAACTATATCGAGGACACAGAGGCAGGATGGAGATCCAAATCGACATCAGAGGACGTTCCTGCCACGGCTCGGCTCCCGAACGGGGAGACTCGGCGGCCTATAAGGCCGCTCGCGCCGCGCTTGCCATCGAAAAGCTAAACATCGAGCTTAAGCCCGATGATGACGAATTTCTTGGCAAAGGCACCATCACCGTATCCCAGATCAAGGTTCAGGGTCCCAGCCAGTGCGCCGTGCCCGACCAGGCCATGCTCTACTGCGACCGGCGCCTGACCTGGGGCGAGAACGATCGCATCGCCATAGCCCAGGTTGAAAAAGCCCTGGCCGAAGCGGGGGTGGACAACTTCAGCGTCGCGATGCCGGAATACAAAAAACCAGCGTATACGGGCAAGGTCTTCGCCCAGGAGCTTTATTTCCCCACCTGGAAGATAAAGGCAGACCATCCGCTGGTCCGGGCCGGCGTCGAAGCCTATGGAGCACTTTACGACAAGCCGCCGGTGGTGGATAAGTGGACCTTTTCCACTAATTGCGTGGCTATCTGCGGCCGCCATGGCATCCCCTGCATAGGTTTCGGACCGGGAGACGAGGTCCAGGCCCATGCCCCCAACGAAGTCAATCGCATAGACGACCTGGAAATCTGCTCCGCCTTCTACGCCACCCTGCCCTATGCCCTGGAAAAACGCCTATGAGATGGTACTATTCCTGCCCTGGTTGCGGGAAAACCTATGACATAAAGCCCGGCCGTTATCTCTGCGACGACTGCGCCGGCGACGCGAAGCCCGGCCAGCCCTTGGAAGGAGTGCTGGAATGCCTCTGGGAGGCCGACGCGGGAGATGCAGACCTGAAGGCAGCCCAGGAAGGAAGGCTCATCCCGCTTCCGGTGGAACAACGGTTCTTTCCTACCCTTCCCGTGGGCGGCACCCCTCTCTGGGCGCCCGAGCGCCTGCGAAAAGAACTGGAGGCGCCCGGTCTTTTCCTGAAGGACGACACCTGCAATCCCTCGGGCTCGTTCAAAGACAGGGCGAGCTGGCTCGTGGGCGCCTTCGCGGTACGACATGGAATCAAGGAAATAGCCCTGGCGTCGACGGGCAACGCCGCCTCCAGCATGGCCTGCGTGGGCGCGGCGGCGGGGATCAAGATAAGGGTATTTGTCCCGGCCTCGGCACCGGCGGCCAAGCGCATCCAGGTGCTGCAGTACGGAGGCGAACTGGTAGAAGTGAAGGGCAGCTACGACAAAGCCTTCGATGATTCCTTGGCTTATTCCGAAGCCACCGGGGTTTTATCGCGCAACACGGCTTACAACCCCCTCACCATAGAAGGCAAGAAGACCGCCGCCTTCGAGATCGCCAAGGACCTCGCATCCTTTGCACAAGCTCGCCCCGGCTTAGCCGATTTCGATTATGACAAAGCCGATCAAGGGCTTGCCGCTGAAGGGAAAACGAGATTTCTCTCCCCCGACCATGTTTTCGTGCCTACCGGAGACGGAGTGATACTGGCCGGGTTGATCAAAGGTTTCGAAGACCTGCTGCGGCTGGGTCTCGTGAGTACGATGCCGGTTTTCTGGGCCTGCCAGGCTTCGGGCTCAAACGCTCTAGCCCGCGCTCTCGAAAGCGGAAAGTTTACAGCCCTTCCTTCGAAGACCCTCGCGGACTCCATTTCCGTCGACGTGCCGCGAAACGGCAGTTTTACCTTGAGAAAGCTGAAAAAATACAGAGGTAACGCGGTTGTGGTCGACGATCCAGAGATAATGGAGGCCCAGCGCAGGCTCGCTTCAGGTTCGGGGCTCTTCGCCGAACCTTCCAGCGCCTGCGCCTTCGCCTGCTACCTGAAGGTGAAAGAAAAACTCGGACCCGGCCAGAGGGCGGTTATCATGATCACCGGCTCGGGGCTAAAGGATATTAAGAACGCGGCGGCCGGGGTCGGGGCCGCGGTTTAGCCGACAAGCATGCAGAAGGCCGCGCAACATGAAACCCGCAGGCGGAAAAAGCGCGAGGACGGAGCGGTGATCAATGCCCGCAGTCGTGGCCGGCTTCGCCATGCCCGGAGCAGCCGCCGCCGCTATCGGAAAATTTTCCTGCGGCGAAAGCCTCGGCGGCCTCCTTGGCTGGCCCTGAAGCGCCACGTATCACTTTTATCCCCTGGGCTTGAAGCACCCTGAAAGCTCCCTCCCCCATGTGGCCTCCGACGAGGTGGGTGACTCCCGAGCGGGCAAGCACGGCGGCGATGCCCGATTTGCAGCCACAGGCCTCCGGTGAAGGCACTGGTTGTTCTTCGACAAGCGCGTCCTTCTCTACCCTGAAAATCAAGAACTCCTGGCAATGTCCAAAATGTTCGTCGACCAAACCATCCCGGGACGGAACGGCGATTTTCATGGCGCTATCTCCTTGTTCGGCAAGATTAACCTCGCCCCCCTCTATCCTGAGGGCTTTGCCGTTGAGGATGGAATCGGCGACCTTGCGCCGGGCTATTTCGACGATCCTGCCGAAGGTTTGCCTGGAAATCCCCATGGAACGGGCGGCAGCTTCCTGATACAGCCCTTCCAGGTCAGCCAGGCGCAGCGCCTCGGCTTCGTCGAAGCCCAAGACCACTTCCTCCAGATCTCTGACCGGAATTCCCGAGGGCTTTATGAACCGCGGACGCGGGGCGGCGCCGAGCCTTCGCTCTATCACAGGTCGGGGCATAAACTCACCTCGCCGAGGCCGGTTTCAGGCTTGCCAGGGCAAGCTCCATCTGGCTGGCAATGGTATCTGCGTCCTTTTTCGCTTCCCTGGAAAGATTGGACCACCTCAGGCTTTTAGCCTGGGCAACTTCCTTCCTCCAGGGCAGCTCGGCCAGGACAGGCAAGCCTATCCTCGCCCTCCCCCCTTCGTTGCCGTCGTCGAAGAGCTTTGTTTCCTGACCGCAGTGCGGACAGACCATCGTTCTCATGTTTTCCACGATGCCCAGGGCGGGAGCCTTGAGCATGGCCGCCATCCTCACGGACTTGCTTACGATCATCGACACGTAATCCTGGGGCGTACCCACGACGACGAGGCCGGAAAAGGGTATGGTCTGGAGGGCGGTAAGCGCAATGTCCGAGGTTCCCGGCGGAAAGTCGATGACGAGATACTCCAGCTCGCCCCAGTCCGAGTCGCTCCAAAACTGCTCAATCGCCTTGCCCAGGAGCGGTCCGCGCCAGATGACCGGCTCGTCCTCCCTTTCATTGAATAGGTTGATGGAGAGAACCTTGATTCCCTCCTCGTTGACGATGGGAAGGAGCTTGGATCCATCTGTTTCGGCCCTGAAGGAATCCACGCCCAGGAGGCGGGGAAGGCTCGGCCCCGTTATGTCTGCGTCGAGCATGCCCACGCGCAGTCCTCGCGCCGCAAGGGATTGGGCCAGCAATACTGCCACGGTGGATTTTCCCACCCCTCCCTTGCCGCTTACCACCCCAATTACCCGCTTTATCTTAGGATTTGTTTTTTTCTCGGGAACTAAATCCATTTTCGTACTCCTCGGAGCGATGTTATAAGCATTAGCTAATAATCGCTCCTATCCGAACCCGCTGTCAAGGGCAGGGAAACCAGCCTTGCCTCATAAAAAATGGGAAAGCCCTGCGCGAGCAAGGGTGGCGCCAGTTCATACAGCCGATCGCTGGGTGCTATACTGGCGGCCGGGAGCCAATCTAGGTGAATTTCTTTCGTTCCTATTTATTTCGCCGGATCTACCACGGCGTTTTGATGTACGTACTCCTCATGCTCGCCCTTTCCGCGCTGTTCAACGGGGTTGCCGACTCGGGAGCCCGGGCGAGGATTGACGAGGACTTGGTCAGGATTTTGCGGTCAGCGGGCGACATGGAGCCGGAAGCTTACCAGGCGCTCAGGGAAAGGACGAAAGCCGACCTAATCGCCAGGGAGCACCTGGATGAGCCCTGGGCTTCGAGAGTGCTCCGCCAGACCGCGAACGTCCTATCGTTCCGGTTCGGCCAGGCCGCCACCCTGAGCTCCCCGTCGGGAGATCGTTCGGTGCTCGCCCTGATTCTCGAAGCGATTCCCAATACTATCCTCCTTTTCGGTACCGAGGCTGCGCTCGTGATCATCCTGGGAAGCTTTTTAGGCCTTCTTGCCGCGCGGCGCCGGAACGGATTTTTAGACAAAACCCTCTCCGTCATGCCCAGCCTGCTTAAGGGACAACCTACATGGTGGATCGGCATGCTGGCCATAATGGCCTTCTCCTACGCCCTTCCCCTATTCCCGTCCGGGGGCCTGCGCAGCGTTCCGGCGCCGCGCGGCTTGGCGGGGCTGGCGGACATGCTATGGCATCTCGCGTTGCCGCTCATCGTCCTCGTAGCGCTGAATCTCTGGGGCTTCGCGCTGGAGGTGCGAACCGTCGTCGCTGATATCTTCGACAGCCCATGGATTTCATCCGCGAGAGCTCGAGGCCTGCCCGAACGAAAGATCCTCCTTGTGCACGTGGCGGCGGGAGCCCGGGCGACCTTGATGACCTTCGCCATCATCGGCCTTCTCCAATCCCTGAACGGAAACATTTTGATCGAAGGGATCTTCGGCTGGCCGGGCTTGGGCAGCCTTTATTTCGCCGCCGTGCAGCAATCGGACGTACCTGTCTTGCTTGGCATCCTATCCTTCCAGATTTTTCTCAACCTTCTCGGGTATATAGGCTTGGATATCGCATACCGGCTCTTCGATCCCCGGGTAGCGCAAAGGGATAATCCATGAGACGTTTCTGGAAAAGCAGGGCCGGCGTCGCCGGTTTCATCCTTCTAGCCTTGCTCGTGATCGCGGGACTCTTCGGCCCCTTGATAGTCCCGTATAAAGAAGCATATGGCCGCTGGAGAGATATATCCTATTGGCAAGACAATCCGGCGGGCGCACCGCCCATTTGGGTTTCGTGGATGCCGGGGGGAAAGAACTCGATCAGGAGCGAAAAACTAGAAGCCTTCCGAGTGGAGGCGGGAGACTCGGGGAGCGGGGCTGGTAAATCAGTCTGGCGTTTCGATCTGCGAGGCAAAATTCCCGCCGACTATCCTATCGATATGATACTTTCGGTCCCCGGCCGGGGCTTCGTACCCATCATCGTCTCCAAGATCGGTGAAGGGGGCGTCGAAGATGAAATTTCGAGAAAACTCGCCGAAGCCTCCGAAGACAGGCCGGCAAGGATACCCTTGAAGATCGCGGACGCCTCCGGGATCCTCGTCGCCGTCTACCGGCCGCCCGAACGGCAGGCTCAGGTAGCCCCAACCCTGAAGATAATCGGGACGGTTTCGGGAATCCTGGGCACGGACGCGGCGAAACGGGATATCTTCACCGGAGTCGTGCTGGGCGTACGTTGGGCTCTGCTTCTGGGCGTCGCTGTGAGTTTTTTGACTGTGATGACAGGTATTCTCCTGGGCATAGGCGCCGCGTGCTTCGGAGGCTGGGTCGATTTCATTCTCACCAGGATTTACGAATTCTTCTCCCTCATGCCGATGCTTCCTTTTCTCATCGTGCTTTCGGCGGTATATAAACCCAGCCTATGGTCATTTGCCGCGCTTGCCCTGCTTTTCTTCTGGACGAGGGCCTTCAAGCCGGTCTACTCAATGGCCTTGCGAATACGGGAGGAGGGATATATCGAAGCCGCAAAAAGCATGGGTACCAATCGCTTTTATCGTGCTTTCAGATACGTTCTGCCCGAGCTTCTGCCCTACGGATTTTCCATAATGGCTCTTTCCGTGCCGGGAATCATTCTTTACGAAGCGAGCGTCAGCATCCTCGGCCTAGGAGATTCCAGCGTCGTGACTTGGGGGCAGATGTTGAGGGATGCGCTTTCCCAGGGAGCAGTGATAAATCGAATGTGGTGGTGGGTGCTCCCTCCGGGGCTCATGATATCGATCACCGGAATTACCTTCTCGTTGATAGGGCGAGGTTTTGAACGAATGAGGGAGCCTCTTCCCCGAAACGGGAAGCCGGGCGGCAAAGCCGAAACCCCTTCGGGATTCAAGCGCTCTTCTAGGCGAAAAGGCTAAGAATCAAGCGGGCGCCGAAAATCAGGCGCCCGCTTGATTCTTTAACGAACCTCTCGCAGGGATTTTATGTCAAAATTTCATCAGGATCGTGGAACCGAATCCGGGCGAATCATCCTCGCCGAGGCTGGACTGCGCGACAATGGTGTAGGTTCCCATCGCCAATCCGTCCATGATCGAGGCGGGAATCTTGGCTTCGTATTCACCGGCCTGCAGAGCCTTGGCGGCAACCTCGACAGCCTTATCCCCCACCATCAGGCTCACGATAACCCGCGCCTTGTCGGTGGCCCTGCCTGCGACTTCTGGATATGAAATCTTGCTCACCTTCACCACGACCCGGAGGTCCTGGCCCTTGCGGGGCTCGCCGGCGACGATCGACTCTACTTTGGAGTAATCGGTCTTAAGCGCCTTTACCCAGTATCCCGCTTCGAAGGGATAGGAGGAATCCCTGAAGGCTTTTAGCACGCCGGCGTTGGCTGAGGCGTCATAGCTGTCCAGTATGAATCCGCCGTTGGAGATGTAGGCGTGACCATGGGCGTTTAGCCAATCCAGGGCGAGGCGGTAGTCGCGGACAGCCTCCTCGGGGCTGAGGGAGCCGGCCAGCGATCGCGGAACGCGCCGCGCGGCTATGAACTCGGCTAGCTTGGCTTTGAGATCCGAAACGAGCTTGGGATTGAGGAGATCGACTTCCACGAAGGCGTTGTCGGTGTTGAAGGACCAGGGCGTGCCCGAAGCGCTCGATTCGGATACGAGGGACTTGAGGGCTTCAAGGATCTCCCAGGGGAGTACCGCGCCCGAGTTGACCGCCGCGACTTGCAAGGAAGGGGCCATCAAGGCCGCGGTCTGGGCCGAGTCCATTGGGTAGAATGCGTCCGACCAGACGGTGACGCTGCCATCCGAGTTGAAGGCGTAGCCTTTCGCTCTACCAAGCCTGGGATTTACGCCGGAAGCGTAGGACTGGTCGTATACGCGATCAGTTCCTCCCTTTCGGTACGAGAGGTCGTAGGGGAACGCGATGGCGTAGCGGTAGTCGTTCTGGTCGACAGGCCTGCCGTGATGCCAGGCGCCGAAGCGGAAACTGAAGGTGGCGCTGCTCTTGGCAGTAGCGGCGCCAGCCTGGTAAGCGTAACTGCCGGATCCGTCCTTCCCATACACGAGCCCTGTTTCCCACGTGCCGGTAGATGCGTTCCATAGAACGGCGGAAGCAGGCACCGCCATTGGTGAGGGGCTCGAGCTGAGCTTGGACCAGGTGGCGCGCACGGCCATGGGGACGCCGGTCGCGGGGTTGGGCTCGAGCTCCAGGTCGGACACTTGCTTGATGACGGCTCCGGAATAGGTGTCGCCGAAGCCCTGGGGGCCGACGGGATCCCAGGCGTTCATGAAGAGAGCGCCCCTGGAGGAAAATCCAGTCATCCTGAGCACTTTCAGTCCTTTGTCGGGACCCGATGTCTCGGGCGGGACATTCGCGGTGTATGTGGACCATTTGTCGAGGCCATTCCCGATTCCGTAGGCCACGCGATTTTCCACCCTGTTCCTGGAAGTAGCGAGATAGCTGGTCTTGGCGGCCACGAGGATGCGGACCGATTCCTTCATGCCCAGGTCAGTGGCCGCGAGGATGGTTTCCCAGTAGTCCGCCGCTCCGCTCAGGTTTCCGCTAACCACTTTCTGCGTCAGGCGATCCAGTTCGGGGTGCTGGTAATTCCAGAACGATTTGTTGTTGCCGCCAGGCATGATGGAAGCCCAGGGGGCGTAGTCGTAGGTTATGGTCATCTCCCAGTAGGCCTTGGTCTCGTTGGATCCGAGTCCCTCGGTATAGATGTTCCATTGGTAGGAGGCGGGATCGGTCCTGTTTACGGTCGAGGAAGCTTTGACCCGGTCGTATTCCAGCCTTTCGACCTTTATGCCGGCTTTTTCGATCTGGTCGGCGACATAGCGGCCGACTGGTATGCGGGCATTGGGGTCATCCGCGCGGATGACGAAGCGGATCTTCACCGGGGCGCCATTGAATGTCCAATAGCGCGCTCCCCTGTTTAGCCTGCCTTTGAGTTCCGGCAGCGCCGCAGCTTTTTTCATCGCGGATTCGATGTCCGCGAGCGCTTGGGCCTCATTCCCCTGGTCGCTCATTCCCTGCTTCGCCGCTATGAGGTTGAATCGAGAGGCGTTGGGGAGTCCGGGCACAACCGGGGTGAAGAGCGGAAGTCCCGCCCCGTCGAAGACTTCGTCCACGACTTTCTGCCTGTCGATAAGCCAATTGAGGGCATAGCGGATTTCACGGATCGCCAGAGGATTGAACTGGGCCTTGCCCGTGCTGTCCGTGGATGGATCGGTGAGATACGGAGCCTGGTTTGGGTAGGGATTGATCAAGAGCCCCACCATGCTCGCTCCCGATACCGAATATGCTTCAAGCTTGGATCTGACGTCGTTGGGGAGCCTATTGAAGACGCCCCCGGAGGTGCCGTATATCCACATGTCGCTCTTACCCGAGGCGACGTCCATCATGCCCAGGTCCTCCTGGGCGCGGGCATTGAACACCACCTTGTCGACTATCGGGCCCTTCGGCGCGATAGTCTGCGCCCCGGCCGCCGCCGCGCCCAGGGCGAGTGCCAGGACAGCCGCCCGGCCAATTGTTCGTCTCATGCTAATTCGCTCCTTTCCCGACGCCCATGGCCTCGAAGTAGCGGAACCACTTGGGCTCGGGATTCTGTATTTTTTTCAGCACGGCAAGGGATTCCGATTCGGGAATGCCCCTCTCGAGCACTTGGTACATATGGATGAGGTTGGAGGACTTTATGTTGCCTCCGCAGTGCACGAAGATCCTGCGGCCGGCAAAGCCGTTCAGAATCCCTTTGAAGGTCAGGTATTGGAATGCTTCGAGTTCGCTGCAGTCCACAGGAAAATGCAGGTATTCCATTCCAAGTCGCTCCACTATCGAGGCTTCGTCCTTAAGCGCATTGCGAGTGCTGGCAGGCGAGAGATTGACAACGACTTCCCAGCCCTCTTCTTTCAAGTCCTGGAGATCTTCAGCCGATGGCTGAGTCCCGGAAGCCAGGTTTTCATCGTACCGATAATATTCCACGAATTCTCCTTATCTTTTTTAGCGGTTGACGGTAGGAATCTAACGATAAAAAAAAATTGTTTAAGTGACTTGAGTCACAGAACGCCAGGATTCGAATCATTATTATCAATAGCGAAATCACCAAACCAGGAACTATTGCTATGGAGGATGTTATGCCGATGGAGATTACCGCCTCAGAGTACGAGGCGAAGGTTCTGAAGAGCGACGGACTCGTCATCGTGGACTTCTACTCGCAAGAGTGCTCACCCTGCGAGGCTCTTGCGCCCAAGTTCGAATTCTTCGCGGATCTCTACCATGAGGATGTAAAGTTCTACAAGATTTTCAGGCAGGGCAACCGCGAACTCTCCCTGGCGCTGGGAGTCAAGTCCAGCCCCACGCTTCTGTTCTACAAGGACGGAAAGGAAGTCGCTCCAAGACTTTCGGGCGCGATTAAGAAGAGCGCCATCAAGAAGACGATCATCGACTCCTTCGGATTGCCCGATCGTACGGCAGGCATCGAACGGAAGGTTGAGCAGGTGGACCTCGCCATCATCGGCGGCGGGCCGGCCGGACTCACGGCGGGGCTCTACGCCGGCCGGGCGAAAATCAACACGGTGATCATCGACCAGGGCAATCCCGGCGGACAAGTGAACCTTACGCACATGGTGGCCAACTTCCCCGCAACGGACGGAGAGATCAACGGCTACGCGCTGATGGAAAAGCTCACTCACCAGACGCTGGAAAACGGAGCCAGGATTCTGCGCTCCGCCGAAATCGTGAGGCTAGACCTGGTAAACAAGGTAATCGACGTGGACGACGACAGGAGAATCCAGGCAAAGGCCATCATCCTGGCGACGGGAGCCAAGCCGCGGGAGCTGGGCTTGCCGGGCGAAACCTCCCTCTTCGGCCGGGGCATATCCTACTGCGCCACCTGCGACGGCAGGTTCTACGAAGGCAAGGATATCTACGTGATCGGCGGCGGGAACAGCGCCGTGGAGGAAACCCTCTTTCTCTCCGAGTTCGTCAACTCAGTCACTATGATCCATCAGTTCGACGAGTTCCAGGCCAATAAGACCGCGGCCGACGCAGCGCTCAAGAACCCGAAGATCAAGGTGCTTTGGAGCCATGAGCCCAGGGCTTTCCTCGGTTCCGACGGATTCGAGGGGCTGGAAGTCGAGGATCTTAAGACGAAGGAACGGAAGGTTCTGAAGGGCGGCGCTGGAGTATTCGTATTTGTCGGCTATGTGCCCCAGACCCAGCTCTTCGCCGAGCAGCTGATGCTGGACAAGTGGGGCGGGGCGGAAGCCGACCCGATGACCCTTGAAACGAAACTTCCTGGCGTCTTCATTGCGGGCGACCTTCGGTCCAAGCCTTTCAAGCAGATCACCACGGCCGTATCCGACGGCACAGTGGCGGCCCTTTCCGCGCAGAAGTACCTTAGGTCCGTAGCGGCCTGAAGCCGCATTTTTCAAGCTCTATGGGCATTAGGCCCTTCGGCGTCCAGCGTGGCTGCCGGAGGGCTGATTTTTTTATTATATGGCGCCTTGCTCTTTATTAGGCTTCCTTGGCAGGAAAGCAAGGACAGGGTATCATCCTCGAGGAGAGCCGACGGCTCCGTCTCGAGTGGCGGGCGGCCATCGGCCCCGAAGCGAGGTGCGATGGACAATCCGGCGCCGGCCGCGCGGAAAGAGCGATTCCTGCGCATATTTCCCGGCTTGTTTTCTCCAAAGGAATGGCCGCCCGCCAGGCTCGAACCGGTGCTGGAATCCCTCAGCTACAGAACCATAGACGCCGGAGTGACAATACTAAGGGAAGGACAAGTCTGCGGCAGCGTGCCCTTCGTGATCGAAGGCCGGATCAGGATATTCAAAACCGCGGCTTCGGGCAGGGAGATCACCCTGTATCGAATCGAGGCCGGGCAAAGCTGCATAGTGAGCGCCGGCTGCACCGCCGGCAACGGCGCCTTCCCCGCCAGCGTCGTGGCCGAGGTCGCCACCTTCGCGGCTTTTATGCCTAACGCTATGTTCCGCAAACTCCACGCAGAGAACGCTGACTTCCGCGATTTCATATTGGGACAGTATTCGCGCCGGATGGCGGAAGTGATAGAACTTGTGGAGGAGGTCGCCTTCCGCCGGGTTGACGAACGGCTTCACCAATGGCTTCTGGAATCGATGTCTCCATCCAAGCTCGTCACCGCGACACATCAGGAACTCGCCGACCATACGGGCACTTCCCGCGAGGTGGTCAGCAGGATCTTAAAAGATTGGGAAGAGCGCGGACTGGTGGAAATCGCCAGGGGTTCCATCAAAATCCTGCCGGGTTTCAGCTCCATCGGGGAATGAGGCTCGAAGAAAAAACCAGCGCGATCCCGGCTCTTGCCTAATAAAGTCCCATCCTATGCCATGCCTCGCCACAAAACTATTATCCTATAAAAAAACGGAAAATCATCGTATACTTCTATTCCCGGGCCAGCCTGAATCGGCTACCGCCAGATGCTGAAAGCCGATCCCGGCCAGGGGAGAACCAGACAAGGAGTGGACGATGATCGATCTTAGGGTTGACGGAGAACAGAGAAAAAAGAATATCCGACGCTGCAAGGAAAAGGGAATTCTGCTGCCTACCTTTGCGCAGATGCGCGATCCTGAGAAGATACCCACCTTGGTGAAAAGGGAATTATCCAATATCGGGCTCTGGGACGTTCACCCCAGGAACCTGTTCCGGGTCAACTGGCACAACGAGCCGGTGGAAAAGGGCGGCGGCTTCGGCGGAGTGAACTATCTCGAGATACCCCGGGAGATAACGGGGACAAGGGCCAGGATCATCGGTCTCGCGGGCAAATGGTTCCCCACGGGCGCTCACAAGGTTGGCGCGGCCTATGCCTGCCTCGCGCCGGAACTCGTAACCGGCCGCTTCGATCCATCCAGCAAGAAAGCGGTCTGGCCTTCGACGGGCAACTACTGCCGGGGCGGAGCCTACATTTCCAGGCTCCTGTCCTGCCCAAGCATAGCAATTTTGCCGGCGGAGATGAGCCGGGAGCGCTTCGAGTGGCTGGCGACCATGGCCGAGGAGGTGATAGCGACCCCGGGATGCGAGTCCAACGTCAAGGAAATCTTCGACAAGTGCGTCGAACTGGAAAAAACCAGGCATGACGCCGTCATTTTCAACCAGTTCGACCAGCTCCCTAACCACCTCTGGCATTACGAGATCACGGGCCCCGCCATGGAGGAAGTATTCCTCAGGGTAAAAGGCCCAAAGGATAATCTGGCGGCGGTGCTGCTCTCCTCGGGATCCGCGGGAACCCTCGGTTCGGGTTCCTATATCAAGAGCAAGTTCCCTGGCGCCAAGCTAGGAGTCGGAGAAGCCCTCCAATGCCCGACTATCCTGGAAAACGGCTTCGGCGGGCATCGCATCGAAGGCATCGGCGACAAGCACATCCCGTGGATCCACAATTTCAGGGACACTGACGCGGCCGTCGGCGTCGACGACGAGCTTGCGATCCGCTATATACGTCTTTTCAACGAAAAGGCGGGCAGGAGCATCCTTCTGGAAGCTGGGGCCGACCCAGCCTCCTTGGCCAAGCTCGACTGGCTGGGCATCTCGGGGGTGGGCAACCTCATTGGGGCCATCAAGATGGCCAAGTATTACGAACTGGGCGAGGATGATATCGTCTTCACCATGTTCACCGACTCCATGGAGCTCTATGGCTCGAGGCTCAGGGAGCTGAAGGCCGAACGCGGCGAATACGGCCAGCGCCAGGCCGACAGGGACCTGGAGAGCGTCAGGAGCCTAGGAGTAGACCACGTATTCGAGATGAGCCAGGTGGACCGGCGCAGGGCCCATAACCTTAAGTACTTCACCTGGATCGAGCAGCTGGGCAAGCCACTGGACGAGCTCAGGGCCCAATGGGAGGATTACCGGAACTACTGGGGCTCTCTCTACGGCCAGGTAGGGGACATAGACGCCATGATCGAAGAATTCAACAGGGAAGTGCTCTCATGATCCTGCTGCGGCGTTGCTACAGGATATTCTCGGGAACCGCGAAACCTGAGGCCGCCGCCTGCAAGCGCGAAGCCGGCGCGGAACCCGAAGCGTACGCCGCCGCGTCCGACCTAGCAGGTTTAGACATACTTATCGACGGCAATAGGATAGCCGCGATAGGCAAGGATCTCGAAGCCCCCGAAGGCGCCGAGACCATCGACGCCTCCCGCCATGTCGTCCTGCCGGGACTGGTGAACACCCATCATCATTTTTACCAGACCCTGACCAGGAACATCCCGGCGGTGCAGGACGCCAAGCTCTTCCATTGGCTGGTCTACCTGTACGAGATATGGAAAGGCCTTGATCCGGAGGCAGTCTACTGGTCATCCATGCTCGCCCTGGCCGAACTGGCCAAGACAGGCTGCAGCCTGACCAGCGACCATCATTATCTCTACCCCCAGGGTTTCGGCCAGGATATTCCTACCCTCCAGTTCGAGGCGGCTTCCCGGATCGGCCTGCGTTTCGCCCCCACCAGGGGGTCCATGAGCCGCTCCAAGAAAGACGGAGGCCTTCCCCCCGATTCTACCGTCCAGAAGGAGGAGCTCATTCTGGAGCACAGCGAGGAGACTATCCGTCGTTTCCACGACCCTGCGCCGGACGCGATGCGCAAGGTAGCCTTGGCTCCCTGCTCTCCCTTCTCGGTCTCCGAGGCGCTCATGCGCCGCAGCGCCGAGCTGGCTCGGCGCTGCGGCGCGCGGCTCCACACCCACCTGGCCGAGACGGCTGACGAGGAGAAGTACTGTCTCGAGACCTATGGCCGCAGGCCGCTGAAGCTGATGGAAGAGTGCGGATTCGTCGGGCCGGACGTCTGGTACGCTCATGGCATCTTTTTCAATGACAAGGAGCTGGATCTGCTGGCCAGGACGGGGACTGGGGTTTCGCATTGCCCCTCCTCCAATATGAGGCTGGGATCGGGCATTTGCCGGGTCAGGGAAATGCTGGACCGGGGAGTCGAAGTGAGCCTGGCAGTGGACGGATCGGCCTCCAACGACTCCTCGGACATGCTGGGGGAAGCCAGGCAGGCCCTGCTTCTCCAGCGAATCCGTTACGGATCGGCTGGAATCGATGCCCGGGAGGTCCTGGACATCGCAACCAGAGCTGGAGCCTCTATGCTGGGATTCGAGGAAGCAGGGATGATCGAACCCGGAGCCTTGGCCGATCTGGCCCTCTTCGATGTCATGAAGTTAGAATACGCAGGAGCCCAGTCCGACCCCGTGGCTGCACTCCTTTTCGCGGGCTGCGACCACAAGGCCGACTATTTGCTTGTCAACGGAATTCCCGTCGTTCGCTCTGGACGGCTTTCGACGATGAACGAGGAAGAAATACGGATCAACGCCGAAAAGGCCGCGCAGCGATTGTACGCCAAGGCGGGGCTGCTCTAGCGGGGTTACGCTCTCTAGCGGCGCCGGAATCATGAAGAAGCCAAGGAAGGAAAGATGGTAAAAGCGTATTTCAGGCCTAGCTCCTTAGAGGAAGCCCTGGAGCTTCTGGGGCAGGAAAAAGAGGCCAGGCTCCTGGCGGGGGGAAGCTACCTGCTGAGCCCCCAGTTCAAGGAGACTCCCATGTCGGCGATCGCCGTCTCGGGCCTCCTGCCCCACAGCGTCGAACGAAAGAAAGATACCATCATTATAGGCGCGGGAATCTGTTTCCAGGACCTGGCGGATTCGAAGCTCGCTCCTGAGGCACTTAAGCAAGCCGCGCTCGGAATGGCCAACAGGAACGTGAGAAACCGGGCTACCGTGGGCGGCAACATCGGCGCCGACCGGTCCTGCTCGAGCCTCCTGCCCTTCTTCCTAGCCGCCGAGGCGGTCTATCACCGGGCGGCGGCTCCCGGGCTGGCTGACTCCCTTCCCGCCGAGCGCTGGCGGAAAGATCCCACGGGCATCATAACCGCGGTGGAATTCGCCCTGCCGAAAGGACGGGCATTCGCCTACGGCAAGTATTCCCGCAGCGCCTGCGACCTGGCCCTCATCGGCTGCGCTGTCAGGGCGGATCTCGGGGCCGGTAGGCTGGACAACCTGCGGATCGCCCTGGGCGGGCTTTCCGCCCATGCCCAGCGCTTCCCCGGCTTGGAAGCCTCGCTTGAGGGCAAGGAAGTCCCGCCCAGGGCCGAGCTCGAGGCGATTGCCGGGGAGTACTTCTCGCCTATCGACGATCTGCGGGGTAGCGCTGCCTTCAAGCGGCGTCGCGCCGCCGTGCTTCTGGCCGACCTGCTCGGCTCACTCAAGGAGCGGCGTCTATGACAGTATCGTTCTTTCTCAACGATAAGCCCCGTAGGCTGGAATGCTCCCCCGGCGAAACCCTCAAGTCGGTTCTTAAGCGCGCCGGCCTTGTCTCGCTGCGCGAAGGCTGCGACGGCGAGGGTTCCTGCGGGCTCTGCGCCGTGCTGCTGGACGGCCGCCTGGTAAATTCCTGCATGATCCTGGCTGCCGAAGCCCAGGGAAGAAAAATCATCAGCATCGAATACTTCGATAAGGATCCGGTCTTGAGGACCATTCAGCGCGCCCTCATCGACGCTTCCTGCGTCCAGTGCGGCTACTGCACGCCGGCGGTGGCGCTGGCGATACGTGAGCTCCTGGCTCGCTCAGCCGAGCCTACGGAAATCCAGATCGCCGACGCCCTTTCGGGCACCCTCTGCCGCTGCACCGGCTACAAGCAGTTCTTCGAGGCTGTTCGCCTGGCTTCCACCAGGCTCGCCGATCTAGGCTACCTAGCGCCCTCGGGTGATGAATACAGGCCTGACCTTCGCCATGTGGGCAAGGACAGGGAGAAAGTGGACGCCGAGATGCTCGCCAGGGGCGAGCGCGCCTTCGTGGAGGACAAGCTTCCCCCAGACGTCTGCTGGCTAAAAGTGCTAGGCAGCCCCATCGCCCATGGCTGGATTAAATCCATAGATACATCGGCAGCCGAAAGCCTGCCCGGCGTAGTGGCTGTCGCAAGCTGTCTCAATACCCCTCGCACCCTTTATACCAGCGCCGGCCAAGGCTTCCCCGAACCTTCGCCCTACGACCAGCCCATGTTCCCCCGCAAGGTACGGCATGTGGGCGACAGAGTCGCGGCGGTGCTGGCCGAAAGCCCCGAAATCGCGGAAGATGCGCTCAAAAAAATCAAAGTGGAGTACGAGCCCCTGGCGCCAGTTCTGTCTATAAACCAAGCCAAGTCCCAGGACGCCCCGGTCGTGCATTCCGGCGATATATCTTACGCATCCGGCAAGAAACCCGAAGGCATATCGGTCGAGGGCGACGGCAGAGACGACGGAATCGTTTACCAGTTCAGCCTCCATGCCGATCCCCATCGAAACTTGGCGGCTTCCGCATCCGGAGGGATAGGAGACATCGAAAAGGGGCTGGCTGAAGCGGACGTGGTACTCAAGCGACGCTATCGGGCCAATCGGGTTCAGTGCACGCCCATGGAACCCCATGTCGTTTTGGCCAAGATCGAATCGGGGCGCCTGGTTCTCCACGCCTCCACCCAGGTGCCCTGGCACGTGCGGCGCATAGTCGCCCGGGTCGTCGGTATCTCGGAGAATAAAATCAGGGTGATTAAGGAAAGGGTGGGCGGAGGATTCGGGGCAAAGCAGGACCTGGTCGTCGAGGATCTGGCGGGCTACATGGCCTGGACGACTCGCAGGCCTGTCTATTATCGGCTCACGAGGGAGGAGGAATTCGCCGCCAGCCGCACCCGGCATCCAATGGAAATCGAGGTGACCCTAGGCGCCAGGAGGGACGGGAGACTCACGGCCATAAAGATGAACCTGGACGCCGACACAGGCCCCTACGGACAGCACTGCCTCACCGTGCCGATGAACGCCATATCCAAGAGCCTCCCCCTCCTCGTGTGCGACAACGCCGGCTTCCAGGTCCGATCCTGGTACACCAATCTCTCCCCCGCCGGGGCTTACCAGGGCTACGGCGCACCCCAGGGTTCCTTCGCTCTCCAGACAGCCCTGGCCGAACTGGCCGCCGAGCTGGGAATCGACCAGCTGGAACTCATTGAGAAAAACCGGGTGGATTCGGGCACGACCATCGAAATACTCAAGAGCCTGGGCGAAGGGCGGGAGGGAGCCCCTGTCACCTTGGGCCGCTGCGGCCTTAAGGAAATGATAGCCCGGGGCAGGGAGAGTTTCGGCTGGGATAAGCCAAAACCCGAGGCTCCGGGGCCTGATTGGCGGATCGGCAGGGGGGCGGTGATAATCCAGCAGGGTTCCGGGCTTCCCGGCCTGGACGCCGCCAACGCCGAGCTGCGGCTGCTCTCCGACGGAACCCTCCTGATGCTTTCGGGAGGAGCCGACCTGGGTACGGGACTCGACACCGTGACGGCGAAGGCAGCTGCCGAAACCCTCGGGCTGGAACTTGCCGACGTCAGCGTCGTCTCGGGCGATACCGATATCACCCCATTCGACAAGGGAGCCTACGCTTCCTCCGGCACCTTTTTCTCGGGAGGGGCCGCCCTGCGAGCGGCAGAGGACCTGCGGCGCAAGGTCTTCGAAGCCGCAGCCCTCATGCTCGGCGAGGCTCCGGAGGATCTGAAAATCGAGCATAGAGGCATGGTGGTCGGCAAGAAGGGCAGGATTAGCCTGGCGGAGATCGGGCATAAATCGGTGCAGGGAGACGGGCACTCCGAGCTGACGGGCTTCGGGGGCTTCAAGACCGATCACGCCGCCTTTCCCTACGGGGCGCACTTCGCCCAGGTGGCGGTGAACAAGCGCACGGGAGAAGTGAAGGTCCAGCGCTACCACGCCTACCAGGACTGCGGCACTCCCATAAACCCGGCTTTGGCCAAGGGACAGATCTACGGCGCCGTGCTCAAATCCATCGGCCACTCCCTTTACGAAGAAATGCTCTATGACGGGGAAGGCCGCTGCCTCAATCCCCGGTTCCTGGACTACAAGATTCCCATGGCTTCGGAGCTGCCCGAGGATCTCCATGTCGAGCTAATTCCCGTGGAAGACGATGTGGGGCCCTTCGGCGCCAAGAGCGTTTCCGAGATTTCCATGAACGGGGCGGCCCCGGCCATAGCTATAGCCATCCATGACGCCGCGGGAGTATGGATGCGCGAATGGCCCTTCACCCCGGAGCGAATACTTAAGGCACTGGGGTTGTTGGACTGATACGGGCTGATGGCAAAGCTTTCCCCCGTTTTCTTCGCCGGGGGGTTCCGGCCAAGGGGAAAGCGTCGCTTGCGTCAGCCTTAAGGCTTTGACACAATCTTGCGCGGAGGATCGAAATGGATAAAAAAGGCATCGAAACGCTGATCGATTCATTGGCATCGAAAAAGATCGCCATGGCTGGCAAAGATTTCTTCCTGACCTGGGAGAAAAGCGAGGAAGAAATACAGGCGACCTTCCTGGTGGCGGAGATACTGCAGGCCATGCGGAAGAACAATATCAGTCCGCGGATTTGGGATTCAGGGCTGGCTGTATCCAATTTCAGGGACAACTCCACTCGCACACGATTTTCCTTCGCCTCCGCATGCGACCTCCTAGGGCTCTACGTCCAGGACCTGGACGAGGGAAAGAGCCAGCTGGCCCACGGCGAGACTGTCCGCGAAACGGCCACCATGATCAGCTTCCTCACCGAAGTCATCGGCATCAGGGACGATATCTACCTTGGAGAGGGAGACCGCTACCAGCGAGAAATCGCCAAGGCCCTGGACGAGGGCGTGACTTCGGGGGTCCTGCCCTCGCGACCCACGATAGTCAACCTCCAGTCCGACATAGACCACCCCACCCAGGCCATGGCGGATTTCCTCCATCTTTCCCATTACTACGGGAGTCCTGAAAAACTCAAAGGCAAGAAAATCGCCGTTACCTGGGCATATTCGCCCTCCTATGGCAAACCCCTCTCGGTGCCCCAGGGGGTGATCGGCCTGGCGAGCCGCTTCGGAATGGAAGTGTCCCTGGCCTATCCCGAGGGTTACGAACTTTTGCCTGAGGTGATCGACGTGACTAAAAAACAGGCTTCAGCCTCAGGCGGTTCCTTTACCATAAGTCACTCCATGGACGAAGCATTCAAGGACGCGGACATCGTCTACCCCAAAAGCTGGGCTCCCTACGACGTGATGCTCAAGCGCGTACCCCTCCTCCATAAGGGAGACCAGGCGGGGCTCAAGGAGCTGGAAAAATCCTGTCTGGCCAACAATGCCATGCACAAGGACTGGGAATGCACCGAGGAGAAGATGAGACTCACCGCCAGACGCGATCCTAAGTATGGTCAGGGACTGTATATGCATTGCCTGCCAGCAGACATCACCGATGTCTCCTGCGATGCGGGCGAGGTGGCCGCCTCGGTGTTCGACCGCTATCGGGACGACACCTATCTAGAGGCCAGCTACAAGCCCTATATCATAGCCGCCATGATTCTTCTTGGTAAATTCACGGATCCCGCGGCGAAGCTCAAAGCCGCCCTGGAAAGACACAGCCCCAGGATCATCGGAGGCTGAAAGCCTCAGCTGCGGCATGAAACGATCAAGAGCAGAACGCCGCCTTCCGCTGCTCATCTTGCTGATAGCGGCTCTCGCCCTGGGTTCTTGCAGCCTCCTGGACAGACTCCGACCGCCCAGCCCGCCGCCGAGCCCGGCTACGACAACGACCACGACAGCGGCGGGCGTATCGGCAGTAATCCCGCCAGAACCTCAGGCATCGCTACAACAATACCGGACGGGAAGGATAGATCCGAGGGCGAAAGCCCAGCCCAGCCCGGCTCTCCCTGCTTCATACCGGCCTTCCACCCAGGATGGGCTGCGCCAGCTCACCCAAAACCTGCTCAGGGGGGAAACCGATCCCTACGCGAAGGTAAAGCTGATACACGATTGGATCTGCGCGACAATAGCCTACGACGCGCCTATGCTCGAAAGCGGCAACGCGGTCAACCAGGACATCCAGAGCGTACTGGCGAGCGGAAGGGCCGTATGTTCCGGCTACTCCAGGCTTTTCCAGGCCATGGCCGATACTGCCGGCATTCCCTGCGTGACGGTGTCGGGCTATATAAAAAACCAGCGGGGCGTCCGGGGTTTGAGCCAGGACAACTCCCACGCCTGGAACCTGGTGCAGGTCCTGGGACGCTGGTACATCGTGGATGTCACCTTCGACGCCGGCTATGTAAGAGACTGGATTTTCGTCAAAAAATACTCCACCGACAATCTCTTCATAGACCCGACCAGGAGCATCTATTCCCGCTTTCCCAAGGAAGCTTGGCAACAGCTCCTGCCCCTCCCTATCTCTGGCCAGGATTTCCTGGCGCTGCCAGACCTGGAAAATGACTTTTTCTCCTACGGCCTCGAACTGGCCGCCCCCGCCCCGGCCTGGGCGACCCAAACCCGGGGCAGTTACGGCTTGGACATAGACTCCCCGGCTCCAGACATCGTTCTTGAAGGAGTCTTGTACGACGCAGCCGACCGGGAGATGCCGGGGGCCGTTTTCATACAGCGGCCGGGGCGGGGGCGGCGTCGGCTTCTCGCCACAATCCCCTCGAAGGGCGTATTCACCTTCGAGCTCTACGCGAAAAAATCCGGCGAGGAGCGCCTGGATTACCTGATTGAGGCGGCGAAGTTCGAGCAAAAAGCTCTCTCGGCCCTCGGCCAGGCTGACAAGGCCGAACTCCTGTCCAATTTCAGGAAAATCGACGCTCCCCGGGCTTACCTCTTCGCCGAAGATCCCTTCGACGAGGGCCAGAAACAAAGAGTCATGGAGCTGCTGCGAAAAGCCGGCTACTCTTTAGGCCCCTTGAAGAAAGTCCTTACCCTCCAGCTTGTAAATCAAGCCCCCGGACAAATTTCCTACTTCCCAAAGGTTTACGCTCGCTACCAGAATTCGACTTCCGATTCCCTCATCTCCCCCCTCTCCGGAAGGCTTAAAACCGGAAGCATGGAGCGTTTCTCCTATAAAAGCCCGGAAAGCAATGAAGCGGCGCTGATAATCGACGATGCCTTTGTCTCTCTTTCAAAAAACGAGGATGGCGTCTTCGAGCTGGACCTGAAAATTCCGGCCACCGATACGATAAACCTAGGCCTTTCGGAGAATGGGAAAAACTACGATATCACACTGGCCTGGGAAGTCGGGCCATAAAAGAACCGCCGACTACTCGGCGGTCCGCTAAACGCGAAACCAGCGGTAGGTTCAGGGTTTGGGCAAGTAGGCGCTCGGCAAGGATGTCTGGGCGAACTCGGCGCCGAATGCTTTTTCCAAGGTTTTCAAATCGAAGAGACGGCTAGCCGGTCCTGAATCCAAGACCGATCCCTCGAGCAGAAGGATGATGGCATCGGCCACGGAGTAGGCTAGACCTATGTCGTGGGTCGCTATCAGTATCGACTTACCGCTTTTCGCCAAGGCAGAAAGCGTTTGAGCCACCGAGGCGGCATGGGCCGGGTCCAGGAGGGAACTCGGTTCGTCCAGCAGCAAGATCCCCGCTTCCTGGGCTAGGCAGCGCGCGATGCGCACGAGCTGGAACTCTCCGCCGGACAAGGTCGCCGCACCCCTTTCCTCAAGCCCGGTTACCCCTGCCTCGTCTAGAGCCCTTCGCGCCGCGCGATAGTCCTCCTCTCCCGGTAGCGAAAGCGGCGGTATATGGGGCGCCCTCCCTAAGAGCACGAAATCCAGGACGGGATAGTTGAAGGGCAGTCGTTCGATCTGGGGAAGGAAGGCGATTCTGCGGGCAATTTCCCTTGGGCTGAGCGATGAGAGCGGCGCGCCTTCGGCTAGCACCCTCCCCCGGCCGGGCTGCAGCCTGCCCGCCAGGACCGAAAGAAGGCTCGTCTTTCCCGCCCCGTTGGCGCCTAGGATAGCCATGATTCTTCCCGGGCCTAGGGAGAGCGATATATCGGAGAGCAGCTCCCCCCTGCCGGGCCGGGAGAAAGAGACTGCTTCGGCCACGAGGCGGCTCATCGTAGAAGTTCCATCTTCCTCCTGGTGAGGAGGAGGGCGAAGGCCATGGCCCCTAGGATCGAAGTGACTATGCCCAGGGGCAATTCCCCGGGGAACAGCACCCTGGCGATGCCGTCTGAAATAAGTACGAAGAGGGCTCCTCCGGCCATGGAAAGAGGAATGGCCGACCTTCCGTCCGCCCCTGAGCGCAGGCGCACCAACTGGGGCACTACGAGGCCGACCCAGGCGACTATGCCGCAGACGGCGGTGACCGTGGCCACGCCCCCAGCAGCCGCGGCAGCCACTAGGGCTCTTTCCGTCTCTGACCTGAGGCCGAGGGAGCGGCTTACCGAGTCGTCCAGGGAAAGGAGGGTGGCTCTCCAGCGCAGGAGGAGCAGGAGAATCAAACTCGCCGAGGCAGGAGGCAGGATGAACCAGAGCCGTCCCCAGTTCATGGGAGACAGGGATCCCATGGTCCAGAACACTATGTCAGGGAGCTGGGAAAGAGGGTCGGCGGCGTATTTTACCGCCCCGAGCAGGGCCGAAAAGAAGGCCGACACCGCCAGCCCTGCCAGGAGCAGGCGCAAGACCTGGCCGCCGAAGGCGAAGGCTTTGGAAAGCCACAGGCTTATCCAAAGAGCTGCCATGGCGAAGACGAAGGAAAGCCCTGCCACGGCGTAAAAACCTGTAGCCCCGGCTAGCAGGGCGAGAGCCGCGCCGAAGGCCGCGCCTTGAGATACCCCCAAAAAGCCAGCGTCGACCAGAGGATTGCCGAAGATGCTTTGAAAGACCGCGCCCGAGCCTCCCAGGACCGCGCCTACCATCAAGGCGCCCAAGGCCCGTGGCAGGCGGAGGGAGAGGAGCACTCTCACCGCGACCTCATCCTGCCCGAGGGTGAATGGGTTGAGGAGGCTCGGGCGCGGATAGCGGCCCGCCAGGAGATAGAGAAAAAATGCGGCGGCGAGGGCGCAGCAGGCTGGCAGCGCCGCGCGAAGGCCCCTGGCCCCCTTTCGGAAGCTCATAGCCCGAAATCGCCCGAAAGACGACTCTGGATCGTTTCCGTGAAGACTTCCGGGCTCATGGAGTACATGAAGCCGAAGAATTCCCTGGCCGAATCGACCATCGAACCAGAGAGCGGGGAATCGGGCCGCAGAGCGCGGCGTATCCATTCGAGGCCGAGAATCCAGCGGGCGTCGGGCTGATCCCAGGAGTAAAAATCCTGGGCGAAGCCGAATACCCTGCCTTCCCTTACCGCTCGGGTAGAGCCCAGGGCTGGCGTCAAGGCCAGATTCCTGGCCGCGATCCGGGAATCCCTCCGGTAATCCACCACGAAGATCGTCTCGGGATTCCACGCGGCGATCTGTTCTGCGTTAACCGCTGCCCAGCCCGAGCCGGGGTTGGCGCTTTTCCATACGGCTTCTCCCCCGGCCATTTCCACGAGCCTGGTCTGCATCCAGGAGGCTGGCGGCACATCCCAGGTACCCTCCTGTGCGGCCGAAGCCTGGACGAGGAGTACCCTCGGCGCCCTCCCCTTCCCGGGTTGTGTATCAAGCCGCTCAATCTTCTTCCGGTAAAATTCCACGATGGCCTTGGCCCGTCCTTCCTGGCCGAACAATCGTCCCAGGCTGCGGATATCGGCGAAATAATCCTCCGGAGTCTCAAGGTTGACGTAGAGCTGGGGAATGCCTAGGGCGTCGAGTCCAGGCCCGAGGCTTTTCTTCATGGCGCTTTTGAGCACGACCCTGTCCGGCTTCAGGGAGGCGTAGGTTTCGACACCTGCGTTCCTGTCCAGCAAAGGCTTTTTTGCGTAGCCTGGATCGATGGCGGAGAGGAAGCTGCCCAGTCCTTGGTCGGCCCCCGCGATAGCCAAGACCTTGTCGCCCGCTCCGGGGAAAAGATACACCGCGTCCGCGACCATGATCACCGCTCTTCCACCCAATACGAGGCGGTTCTGGGCGGAAGGCGCCCCTGCCGAAAACAGGAAGAAGGCTAAAAAACATGCCCATCCGGCTTTTTTCATGGACAATAGCCTATACCCCCCGAAACGGCGAAGTCAATGAAATCGCGGTATTCCCGGCATTCCTCAAGGAGGCTTGCGTGGGATCCGAAGCCTAGCGCCTTGCCGGCCTTGAGAAAGAGCACCTTATCCACATATTGAACCGACGAGAGCCTGTGGGAAACCGCGAGGATCGTCATGCCGAGCGGATCAAGGCTCTTCCATAGGGCCTTTTCGTTGTTCGTATCCAGGCTGGCCGTCATGTCGTCCAGCAGGAGGAGCCGCGGACGCCTGGCCAAAGCCCTGGCTATGGCGATTCTCTGCTTCTGCCCGCCCGAGACCCCTCCCCCCCGCTGCCCTATCCTGCTGCCCTCCCTCTCCGGAAAGGCTTGGATCTCCTGGCTTATTTGCGCCGTCCCCAGCAGGCTCCAGAGCTCCTCATCCCCTACGCTGGGAATGGGACCGGGCGAACCGAAGGCGACGTTCTCCCTCACCGTGCCGGAGAACAGAAGCGGTTCCTGGGGAACGTATCCCATGAAGTCAGCCCAGGAGGATTCGGATATCCCGCCGAGAGGAAAGCCGTCTACGGAAATGCCCCCTTTCTCGGGTTGCAGAAGTCCGGCCAGCGTCTTAAGCAAGGTCGTCTTTCCGCTGCCTATGCCTCCGACGACGAGAATCTTCTCTCCCTCTCGAATTTCCATCGACACCCTGTCCAGCGCAGGACCTTCCCGTCCCGGATAGCGGAAGCATACCCCCGAAACCGATATCGCGTTGAATCCAGTTATAGCCCTTTTCGCCGGGATCATGCCGGCCGGCATCGTCCCGCTCGCCCCGTCCGGGAAATCTTCCATTTCCTTCAGGCGGTCTATATTCACGAACGCCCGCTTGCCGAATATGAAAAGCTGAGGAATATCCAGCATCGGGTAAATGAGAAGGTTCAAATAATTGTAGAAAGCGTAAAACGTCCCGATGCTCGTCCCGCCCCTGACCACCATGAGGCCGCCTAAGAATATCAGCGCGATCTGGGCGGCGTAATTGATGTTTTGGTAGAACATGTTGAGCAACGTGTCGAGCTTGGCCACTTCCATCTCGGTTTCGTAGCGCCGCTTCAGGACATCGTCGAAGAAGCGGTCGTACTTGGCCTCGGAAGCGAAGGACTTGAGTATCCTCACTCCCGAAAAACTCAATTCCAGCTGCTCGTTGACCGAGGA